>JADCCH010000385.1 GCA_020252865.1 Methylobacterium sp. | reverse complement strand
TTCCGGGTCGAGAGCCGAAAGCTCGATACGGATCGGCTTGCCCGTCGGTGGGCCTGCGCGCGGTTTCGAGACGGCCACCTCGATACCCGGAATATCGGCCATCTTCTCGCGGATCTCGGCCATGATGTCGGAGGCCTTGCGGCGCTTCTGCCAATCCACAAACTCGAACTGCACGATGCCGACCGTATCCTCGGAGAGTTCGTCATTGCCGCGCGGACGCTCGCCGACGCGGGTGTAGATCGTCGCGATCTCCGGCATGGCGAAGAGGCGCTGTTCGACAATGCGGGTGAGCTGATCCTTTTCGGCTAGGCTCAGGTTGCCGCGGGCGCGCACCTGCACCAGCGCATAATCCGGCTCGACATCGGGGAAGAACTCGACGCCCTTGCCGTAATGCGCGTGCACCATGGGGATGGCAATCAGCAGGCCGAGAGTCGCGAGAAGGGTCTTGCCGGGATGCGCCAGCGCGAGCCGCACGCTCCTCATGTAGAGCCCGTCCTGCTTCAGCGCTGCCTCGCCTCCCCCGGGCGTCGAGCGCCCGAGAATTGCGCCGAGCGCCGGCACGAAGAACAGCGCGAAGACAAGGCTGGCAAAGAGCGTCGCAATCAGCGTGATCGGCAGGTATTTCATGAACTCGCCGACGATATCCGGCCAGAACATCAGGGGCGAGAAGGCAGCGATGCGCGTGATGGTGGCGGCCACCACTGGTCCCGCCATCTTGTTCGCGGCAAGCTCGTAGGCCTCGCGCGGGTCCATGCCTTCGCCCATGCGGCGCTCGGCATATTCGGTCACGATGATCGCATCGTCGACCAGTTCGCCCACCGCGAGGATGAGCGAGAACAGCACCACGATGTTCACCGTGAGGCCTGAGAGCTGCAGCCCCATGATCCCCGCGAGGAACGAGAACGGCACCGCGAGCCCGATGATCAGCGAGGCACGGAAGCCGAGGGCCGCGAGAATGACGGTCGCGACCAGCAGCACGCCGGTGATGACCGAATTCTGCAGGTCGCCCAGCATGGTGCGGATATTGACCGAGCGGTCCTGCGTGGTGACGAGCTCGACCGTGGGCGGCAGCAGGGGCTTCGCGCGCTCCAGCACCATCTTCACGGCATCGACCGTATCGACGAGGTTCGCACCCGTGCGCTTCGAGATCTCGATCGTGATCGCCGGTTTGCCGTCAACGCGGGTGATGCTCGTGGCATCCTTGAAAGTGGGCCGCACTTCGGCCACATCGCCGAGCCGCACCACCGCGCCCGCATTGGCGAGAACCGGCAGCTTCAGGATGTCCTCCGGCTTTTCCAGCAGGCTCGGCACTTTCACCGAGAAGCGGCCCTGCTCGCCTTCCAATGCGCCCGCGGCAATGAGCGTATTGCCCGCCCCCACCGCGCGGATGAGATCATCCAGCGACAGGCCATAGGCGGCCAGAAGCGTGGGCTCGACGAGGATTTCCACCACCTCGTCACGCGCGCCCTTCAGTTCGGCGGCGAGCACACCCGGCACTTGCTCGATGGCCGTGCGCAACTGGCGTGACAGCCGCACAAGCGTCTGCTCCGGCACCTCGCCCTTCAGCCCCACGATGATGACGGGGAAGAGCGCGAGGCTCACCTCGGTCACCTTCGGCTCGTCGGCGTCACGCGGCAGGTCGCGCTTGGCGTCCTCCACCTTCGCGCGCACATCGGCGATGGCGCGGCGCGCATCCTGGCCGGCGCGGAATTCCAGCAGCACGAAGCCGCCGCCCTCGAAGGCCGAGGAGCGCATTTCCTTGATGTTCGAAACCGATTTCAGCTGCGTTTCCAGCGGCCGGAGGATCAGCCTTTCGGCATCTTCAGGCGAAATCCCGCGCTGGGTGACCGAGACATATATGATGGGGATCGCCACATCCGGCTCTGCCTCCTTCGGGATCGTGATGTAGGAGGAAATGCCGGCGACGAGCAGGAACAGCAGGACGGAGATCGTGAGCCGGCCATGCGTCATGGCGTAGCGGATCAGCGCGCTCATCTTTGGTTTCTCATGGCTTGGCCAGAGCCTCGACGCTGGTGACGGGCTCGACCTTCTGGCCCTCGCGGATGAAATCCTGCCCGCGGGTGATGAGGCGCTGGCCCTCTCCGAGCCCGGTCACCCAGAGATGGGTTGTCTCATCATCGATGATTTCCACCGGGCGGAAACGCACGATGTTGCCTTCATCCACGATGCGCAGCCCCAGTTGTCCTTCGGAGGAGAAGGTGAGCGCCGAGCGCGGCACGCGGCTGGCAGCCACCGGTGCAAGCGTCAGCAGCACTTCCGCGGCAATGCCGTCGGCGATCGCGCCATCGCCATTCGCGAAGGTGACATCCACGCGAAAGGTGCGGGTCTGCCCGCTCGGCCGGCGGGCAATGAAGCTGATCCTGCCCTCGCGCGTTTCGCCGGTCACGAGCTTCAGGGTGGCGGGGTCGCCGAGGCGCAACCCGCCGAGACGACGCTCCGGGACCTCGGTCACCGCGAGCATGGGGTCAGGCGCGATGAGATCCGCGATCGTCGCCCCCATCTGCACGCCCTGGCCCATCTCGACCGGAAGATCGTTCACGATGCCGGAGATCGGCGCCGTGATACGCGTGCGCGCAAGCTCGGCCTCCGCCGATGCCAGCGAGGCTTCCGCCGCCTCCTTCTCGGCGCGCAACTGCTCGAGGTTGAGCGTGGGGAAGTTGCCGCGCAGCGCCAGTTGCTGGCGGGCATCGAGTTCGGCTGCGCGCTGCGACAGCCTGGCCCTTGCCTCGACGACCTTCGCCTCGCGCGCTTCGTCCGAGAGTTCGGCGATGAGGTCGCCGGGCTGGACGATGGCTCCGCGCTTCACGGCGAGGCGCTTGACGATGCCGTTGGTGCGTGCGCTCACCAGCACGCGCTGGTCGCTCTGCGTGCGCCCGGTGAGCGCAAGGCGGCGCGCATGCGGTTCCACCGTTACGTTCTCCACCAGCACACGGAAGGGCGGCCGTTCCGCTTCGCTCATCCGGGCGGGCGGCGGCGTTGGAGTCGACGAGCGCAGATATCCCGAGCCGATCCACAACGCAGTGAACAGGATGACGCCAACGGCGGTGAAGCGGGCAAACTTCATGGGAAAAACGCAATCACGCTTGGAAATTCGGACATCACGGGATAGGCCGGGCTGGCTTCGGATGCAACGGGCCTTGCGACAGCCTCGCGGCCACCTGAAGAGGTACGGGTCGGTGTCACCACGGGATGAGCGACTGATTGCCGCGTCGCCCTCCGCGCGCAATCGCGGTCTTATGCAATCTGGAGGAGCCTGTTTCGTGCCCGATCGCCAGGCTTTCATCCTTTCCGAAACCATCTTGCTGCCGGTGCCGCATGTGCCGGAAATCCGTCTGCGCCTTGCCCACGAGGCAATCGCGCTCTGGCAAAGGACCGAGGAAGACCTCGCCAAGATGGGCTTGCCGCCGCCTTTCTGGGCCTTTGCCTGGGCCGGAGGTCAGGCCTTGGCGCGCTATGTGCTCGATCATCCCCAAACGGTGGCGGGGCGTCGCGTGCTCGATTTCGCGAGCGGGTCGGGGCTGGTGGGTCTTGCGGCGGCGAAGGCGGGTGCCGCAAGCGTGCTCTGCGCCGACCTCGATGAATTCGCTCTGCAGGCTATCGCGATCAATGCCGAAGCGAATGGCGTTTCCGTGACCGTTACGGGCGAAAATCAGCTCGGCGAAGCAGGAGACTGGGACGTCGTTCTTGCGGGCGACATCTGCTACGAGCAGGCGCTGGCCGCCCGGGTCATCGCCTGGCTAGCCGCCGAGCAGGCGCGTGGCGTGATCGTGCTGATCGGCGATCCCGGCCGCGCCTATCTGCCGAAGGAGCGGCTTGAGGCCCTTGCGACCTATGCGGTGCAGACGGTCGGCGCGCTGGAAGACAACGAGATCAAGCGCACGAGCGTGTGGCGACTTGCGCAGATGCAAGACTTCAGAACATGATCGCGGGCGGTTTTCGGAATGATGGAGAAAGAGATGCGCTTGATCAGTTTGGCAGGAATGATGCTCCTGGGGAGCCTGGGAGCGGCGCAGGCCGAATGCGTCGCCCGATATTCCACGAAATTCGGTGATCGCTCGGATGGTAGCATCGCTGGCGTGAAGGCGGGCCAGGCCTGCACGATTCCCGTGAGCGTCCGATCCCCAGGCGGGATGCGTGCAACCGGGACAACGCTGGCCGATATCGCGATCGTCCGGCAGCCCAAGGCTGGAATGGTCCGAAAGAGTGGAGCCTCGATCGTTTACACGCCCGGCGCTTCTTTCAGCGGCAAGGATTCGTTCTTCGTCAAATTCATCTTTGCAACCGCAAATGGCGAACGGCGCACGTCAGGCGTCCGTTTTGCGGTTCAGAACTGACGAAAAAAGGCCCGGATCGCTCCGGGCCTTCGTCATTCAATC
>JADCCH010000384.1 GCA_020252865.1 Methylobacterium sp. | reverse complement strand
CCGCACCATGCCTGCGGGCGAAACACCGCTTTCCACCACCGCGCTGATGCGCGCGATGGGCGCGGCGGAAACCGGGGCTGCCAGCATCAGCGCCAGCGCAAACGCACCTGTGACTTTAGCGGAAGGCGACCTCGACCACTTCATAGCTCTTGCCTCCGCCCGGCGTGTTGACCTCGACGCTGTCGCCGACCTTCTTGCCGATCAGCGCGCGGGCGATGGGCGAGGAAATCGACACGCGGCCGAATTTCACATCCGCCTCCAGATCACCCACGATCTGGTATTGCTTCTCTTCCTCGGTGTCCCCGTCCACGAGTTTCACCGTGGCGCCGAACTTCACCGTATTTCCGGTCAATTTCGTGACATCGATGATTTCGGCGCGGCTGATGATACTCTCGAGCTCGGTGATCCGGCCCTCGTTCAGCGACTGCGCTTCCTTCGCGCTCGAATATTCGGCGTTCTCCGACAGATCGCCATGCGCGCGCGCCTCCTGGATCGCGAGAATGATTCGCGGACGCTCCACCGATTGGCGGTGCTTCAGTTCTTCTTCCAGGGCCCTGAAGCCCCTTCCGGTCATCGGAATGCGGTCCATCGCACCCTCCAGAAAAAATAAGTTTTTGGCCCCGAGGATGTTTCGGGAAGCGATGAAGATCCAGACGAAAGGGCCCGCATCCTTGCGAACCCGCCGATGGCTGGCGTTCAGGCGAAATAGTCCTGAAGCGCGCGCACTTCGAGGTCACCGGCCAGATAGGCCCGAATCCCCTCGGCTGCCGCCATCGCTCCCGCCAAGGTGGTATAATAGGGCACCTTCTGCAAGAGGGCAGCCCGGCGGAGTGAACGGCTGTCAATCATGGCCTGAGCGCCTTCAGTGGTGTTGAAGACGAGCTGGACCGAGCCGTTCTTGATCTCGTCCACGATATGCGGGCGCCCTTCGAGCACCTTGTTGATGCGCTCGCATTCGAGGCCATGGCTCGTGAGATATTTCTGCGTGCCCGCGGTCGCGACCAGCTTGAAGCCGAGCTCCGAGAGCATCTTCACGGAAGGCAGCAGGCGATCCTTGTCGCCATCGCGCACGGAAACGAAGACGCGGCCGGCGGTCGGCACCTTCGTGCCCGAGCCGAGCTGGCTCTTTGCGAAAGCCACGCCGAAGCTTCGATCGAGCCCGATCACCTCGCCGGTCGAGCGCATTTCCGGGCCAAGCACCGTATCGACGCCGGGGAAGCGCGCGAAGGGGAAAACCGCTTCCTTCACGCCCACATGGTTCAGCTTCGGCTGGCCCTTGCCGAAGGCCGCGCGGAGCGAAACGAGGATCGGCGCTTCGGAGCTCGCGAGCTTCTCGCCGGCCATCACCAGCGAGGCGGCCTTCGCGATGGGGTGGCCCACCACCTTCGCCACGAAAGGTACCGTGCGGGAGGCGCGCGGGTTCACTTCGAGCACGAAGATCGTGCCGCCCTGGATGGCGTATTGCACGTTCATCAGGCCGCCGACTTCCAGCGCCAGCGCCATCGCCCGGGACTGGCGCTCGAGCTCGGCGATCATCTCCGGCGAGAGCGAGCGCGGGGGCAGCGAGCAGGCCGAGTCACCCGAATGGATGCCCGCTTCCTCGATATGCTCCATGATGCCGCAGATATAGACGTCCTTGCCGTCCGAGAGGCAGTCTACATCCACCTCGATCGCATCGGAGAGGTAGCGATCGAAGAGAAGCGGGTTCTTGCCCAGCAGGGTGTTGATCTGCCCGGTCTTGTCGTTCGGGTATTTCGCCTTGATCTCCGAGGGGATCAGCGAGGGGAGCGTGCCGAGGAGGTAATCGTCGAAGGTCTCCTGCTCGCGGATGATCGCCATGGCGCGTCCGCCGAGCACGTAGGAGGGGCGCACCACGAAGGGGAAGCCGAGATCGGCGGCCACGAGGCGCGACTGCTCCACCGAATAGGCGATGCCGTTCTTTGGCTGCTTCAGCTGGAGTTTATCCAGCAGGCGCTTGAAGCGGTCGCGATCCTCCGCGAGGTCGATGGCTTCGGGCGAGGTGCCGAGGATCGGCACCCGCGCCTCTTCCAGCGCGCGGGCGAGCTTCAGCGGGGTCTGCCCGCCGAACTGCACGATGGCGCCCAGCAGCGTGCCGGCCTCGCGCTCCTTGTCCATGATCTCGAGCACGTCCTCTGCCGTGAGAGGCTCGAAGTAAAGGCGGTTCGCCGTGTCGTAATCGGTCGAGACCGTCTCCGGGTTGCAGTTGATCATGATCGTCTCGAACCCGGCGTCACGCAGGGCGAACGAGGCATGGCAGCAGCAATAATCGAACTCGATGCCCTGGCCGATGCGGTTCGGACCGCCGCCGAGGATCACGATCTTCCTCCTGTCCGAGACGCGCGCCTCATCCGCAAGCTTGCCCGCGAAGGGTGGCGCATAGGTCGAGTACATATAGGCCGTGGGCGAGGCGAACTCGGCCGCACAGGTATCGATGCGCTTGTAGACCGGGTGAACATCCAGCGACCGGCGCTTCGCGCGCACCTCGGTCGTCTCCATGTTCGCGAGCGCGGCGAGGCGCGCATCCGAGAAGCCCATGCCCTTGAGCAGGCGGAAATTCTCGGCATCCGGCGGCAGGCCATGGGCCTTCACCCGGGCTTCCATATCCACGATCTCGCGGATGCGATCGAGGAACCACGGATCGATCTTGCAGCTCTGGTGGATTTCCTCGTTCGAAAAACCGAGGCGCATGGCCTGCGCCACGTAGAGCAGGCGGTTCGCGGTCGGCGTGCCGATCGCCGCGCGGATGGCGTTCTTGTCGTCGCCCCTGCCGAGGCCCTCGATCTCGATCTCGTCGAGGCCGTCGAGGCCGGTTTCGAGGGAGCGGAGCGCCTTCTGCAGGCTCTCGTGGAAGGTGCGGCCAATCGCCATGCTTTCGCCGATCGACTTCATCGAGGTCGTGAGGATGCCGAAATTCGGGTCGGTCGAGGGGAACTTCTCGAAGGCGAAACGCGGGATCTTCGTCACCACGTAATCGATCGAAGGCTCGAAGGAAGCTGGCGTCGCGCCGCCGGTGATGTCGTTCGCGATTTCGTCGAGCGTGTAGCCGACAGCGAGCTTCGCCGCGACCTTGGCGATGGGGAAGCCCGTGGCCTTCGACGCCAGGGCAGAACTGCGCGAGACGCGCGGGTTCATCTCGATCACCACCATGCGACCATCCGCCGGGTCGATCGCGAATTGCACGTTCGAGCCGCCGGTTTCGACACCGATCTCGCGCAGGACCGCCAGCGAGGCGTTGCGCATGCGCTGGTATTCCTTGTCGGTCAGCGTCAGCGCCGGGGCAACCGTGATGGAATCGCCCGTATGCACGCCCATCGGATCGATGTTCTCGATGGAGCAGACGATGATGCAGTTGTCGCGCTTGTCGCGCACAACTTCCATCTCGAATTCCTTCCAGCCGAGCACGCTTTCCTCGATCAGCACTTCGTTGGTCGGCGAGGCATCGAGACCGCGCTCCACGATGTCGAGGAATTCCTCGCGATTATAGGCGATGCCGCCGCCCGTGCCGCCGAGCGTGAAGGACGGGCGGATGATTGCCGGCAGGCCGATATCGGTCAGCGCCATCATGGCCGAGCCGAGCGCGAATTCCTGATAGCGCTTGCGGCGCTGTTTCTCGCCGGCGCTCCATTGCCGCTCGAATGCTTCGCGCGCCTTGGCCTTCTCCTCGGCCGAGCCGGGGCCTGCCGCGATCGCCGCGAGTTCGGCCTTATAGAATTCGCGATTCTTCTTCTTCAGTTCGGTCGCGTTGGCGAGGCGGGATTTCGGCGTTTCAAGGCCGATCTTCTTCATGGCCTCGCGGAAGCGCTCGCGATCCTCGGCCTTGTCGATGGCATCAGCGGTGGCGCCGATCATCTCGACATCGTGCTTGTCGAGCGCGCCCATCTTCTGCAGCGAGAGCGCGCAGTTCAGCGCCGTCTGCCCGCCCATGGTCGGCAGCAGCGCGAAGACCTTGCCCAGCGGGCATTTCGGGCGCTCGCGGGCGATGATCTTCTCCACCACTTCCGGGGTGATCGGCTCGACATAGGTCGCGTCCGCCAGTTCCGGGTCGGTCATGATCGTGGCGGGGTTCGAGTTCACCAGAACGATCCGGTAGCCCTCCGCCTTCAGCGCCTTCACGGCCTGCGTGCCGGAATAGTCGAATTCGCAGGCCTGCCCGATCACGATGGGGCCCGCCCCGATGATCATGATCGTGTGGATGTCTTGGCGTTTCGGCATGGCTCACGGACTCAGGATGCGCGCTCCTCCGCACCCGTGCACTTGCTGCCGCGCGGGCGGGGAGGGATCGCTCAATGGGATGCTAAGCCGCCGCTATAGCCAGAAGGCGCAGGCGGGCCAAGCAGAAAAGCCGCGCATCCGCGCGAAAAATCGTGGATGATGATCCCCTCCTCGACCGCCACTGGAGTGACGCACGGATAATGTTATGGTCGCCACCATGGTTCGGGGCGCGGCAGGGCGTCTCGCATGAGGGGGTATACATCATGGAATGGGTTGTTCTCGGCGTCATCGTGCTCGTCCTCTTCTGGGGGATCGCGACCTATAACGGCCTCGTGGGCCTGCGGCAGCGTGCCAACCAGGCCTTCGCGGATATCGATGTGCAGCTGAAGCAGCGGCACGATCTCATCCCCAACCTCGTGGAAACCGTGAAGGGCTACGCGACTTACGAGAAGGAAACGCTGGATGCGGTCATCAAGGCGCGCAATTCGGCGATCTCCGCGCAGGGCACGGCCGGGCAGGCTGCGGCCGAGCAGCAGCTTTCCGGCGCGCTGGGCCGCCTGATCGCGCTGTCCGAGGCCTACCCGGACCTCAAGGCGAACACGAACTTCCTCGATCTGCAGAGCCAGCTCGCCAATGTCGAGGACAAGCTCTCCGCCGCCCGCCGCTTCTTCAACAATGCGGTGAGCGAGTTCAACGCCGCGATCCAGGCCTTCCCGGCCGTGCTCTTTGCCCGCTCCATGGGCTTTGCCGAGCGCACCTTCTTCGATCTGGGTGAGGATGGCCGCAAGACCCTCGATCAGGCTCCGAACGTGAAGTTCTGAGCCCATGATCGGCGAGGCCTTCGGGCTTTACACGCATATCCGGCGCAATCGCTGGCGATCCAACATGCTGATCGCCGGCCTGTTCGTGCTCGTGCTGATGGTGACTTTCGGCACCACCCTCATGATCGACGGGCAGACGCGTTATGCGCCGCTCGACGATCACCTTGCCCATGCCGCGCGGCAGACGCTCGTTTACACCCCCATCGCGTTGGCCATCACCGCGATCTGGGTGCTGATCGGTTATGGCGCGAATGTCGCGCTGATCGGCTGGGCGACGGGCTCCGCGCCGCTTTCGCGCGAGCAATCCCCTCGCCTCTGGAAGCTCACGGAGAATCTCTGCATCTCCCGCGGCATGGCCGTGCCGCGCCTTCAGATCATCGATACGGATGCGCTGAACGCCTTCGCATCGGGCGTGAATGAAAAGCAGTACACCGTCACCGTCACGCGCGGGCTGATGGAAACGCTGGACGATGCCGAACTGGAAGCCGTCATCGCGCATGAGCTGACCCATATCCGCAATGGCGATGTGCGGCTGATGATCGTCGCGGTGCTGATCGCGGGGGTCGTCTCCTTCTTCGGCGAGATGGTGGTGCGCGGCCAGCGCTTCTCGAATGTGCAGGTGACGCATCGCGGCTCGGATGGCGACCGGCGCGGGTCGGGCGGGGGCGCCGCCGTGCTGATCGGCATCGGCATTCTCATCCTCGCCTGGATTCTCGCGGTGGTGATCCGCTTCGCGCTCTCGCGCAGCCGCGAATATCTCGCGGATGCCGGCGCGGTCGAACTCACCAAGAATCCCGATGCGATGATCTCCGCCCTGCTGAAAATCTCGGGCCGAGCGGATATTCCCGGCGTGCCCTCGGGCGTGATGGATATGTGCATCGAGAACGACCCGAACGATTTCGCGGATATCTTCTCGACCCATCCCTCCATCGCCAAGCGCATCCACGCGCTGCAGGCTTATGCGGGCGGACACCTTCCGCCCGGGCCGCCGCGCATCAGTGAGCGCGAGGCTTTGCCGGAAATCGTGGAGAAACGGGGGCCTTGGGGCCGCCCGCCGCCATGAGCGGCGCGGGTTTCACGCCATGAGCGGCGCGGGATTGTTGCGGCAGGTCGTCGCCTTCTTAGGCGTGGGCGTCATCGCGGCCATCACGCATTACGGCACGCTGATCGCATTGGTCGAAACCGGTGCGATGGCTGTCATTCCGGCGACCCTCGTGGGTTATGTGGTGGGCGGTCTTGTATCCTACGCGCTGAACCGCCTG
>JADCCH010000383.1 GCA_020252865.1 Methylobacterium sp. | reverse complement strand
GAGCGAAATTCGATCTGAATGAATGAGATCGGATGTTCTCTGTTTTTGTTCGTTGTCGCATTTTCTTCATGCGAACCGGTGCCCATCCCCGCCTTCACGGGGACATGCTTCGCTTGAAAATGCTTCTTTTTTGTCTGGTCGCATTTTCTTCACGCGAACCGTGCCCACTTCGCTTGAAAATGCTTTAAGTCAGAAAAGACAGCCCGCAACGCCTGGAGGATATTCTCATGAAGATCACGTGGTTTGGACATTCCGCCTTCGGCTTCGAAAGCGCGGGGCGCAAGGTGCTGGTCGATCCGTTTCTCTCCGGCAATCCGGTCTTCGAAGGCGAGGGCCGGGGCACTTTCTCCGAAAAGATGGAAGCCGCGCTCGCGGGCGTGACGGATGTCGTCATCACCCATGGCCATATGGACCATATCGGCGATACCCTCGCGATTGCCGAGAAGACCGGCGCGACCGTCTTCTGCAACTGGGATCTCGGGCAATGGCTCGAGGACAAATGGGAAAAGCGCAAGACCGGCAAGGCCCTGAACCTCGAACTGATGAATGCCGGGGGGCGTATCGAGCACAATGGCGTGTCGATCCGCCTCGTGCGCGCCGACCATTCCTCGGGCGTGTTCGAGAACGGCGTGTTCCAGACTTTGGGCTCTGCAAACGGCGCGATCATCTCCATTCACGACGCGCCGGTCATCTATCACATGGGCGATACCGATATCTTCGCGGATATGGCGCTGATTGCCGAACTGCACCAGCCGGATATCGTCATCGCGCCGATCGGCGACCGCTTCACCATGGGGGCCGCGACGGCCGCACACGCGGTGCGCCGGTTCTTCCCCAAGGCGAAGGGCGTCATTCCCTGCCATTTCCGCACCTTCGGCGCGCTCACCGGCACGGTGGAGGAGTTCAGGCGCGAACTCGGCCCGATGGCCGCTATCCTGCTGGAGCTTGCGCCACATGAGACCATCACCTTCCCGATCGGCTGAACTGAAAATCAGCGGAAGCGCGGGCGAAACGGTTGTTTCCCCGCGCATGTCGCTCTATGAGCCGAGGCTGTTCCGGTTCCATTTCCTGCTCCTGCCACGGGTTGCCCATGTCCGTTGATGCCGCCACCGTCCGCCGCATCGCGCGCCTCGCGCGGATTGCCCTGCCCGAAGCCGATGTTCCGGCCATGCAGGGCGAGATCAACGCTATTCTCGGCTTCGTGGAGCAACTGGGTGAGGTGAATGTCGAGGGTGTGGAACCCATGACCTCCGTCACCCCCATGGCGCTGAAGATGCGCGAGGATGTGGTGACGGCCGGTGGCGAGGCAGAACGCGTGACAAGGAATGCCCCGCAGAGCGAGGACCATTATTTCCTCGTGCCGAAAGTGGTCGAGTAGCCGTCATTGCGAGGAGGGCGAGAGCCCGACGCGGCAATCCACCCGGTTTTCCGGATTGCTTCGGCCCTTCGCTTCTCGCAAGGACGACCCATCCGCTCCCGAATGCTCCTGTTTCCCGATCCGAGCCAAAGATGACCGATCTCACCGCCCTGACCCTCGATGAAGCCCGTGAAGGTCTCGCCTCGGGCACTTTCACCTCTGTCGAACTCACTGCGGCGCATCTTCAGGCGATGGAAGCCGCCCGCGCGCTCAACGCCTATGTGCTCGAGACGCCCGAGCAGGCGCTCGCCATGGCGAAGGCCTCGGATGAGCGCCGCAAGAGCGGGAGCGCGGGGCGGCTCGAGGGCATTCCGCTGGGAATCAAGGATCTCTATGCCACCGAGGGCGTGCGCACGACCGCCTGCTCGAAGATCCTCAGCAATTTCGTGCCGCCCTACGAATCAACCGTGACGAAGCAGCTCTGGCGCGATGGCGCCGTGATGCTCGGCAAGTTGAACAACGACGAATTCGCGATGGGTTCCTCGAACGAGACCTCGGCGTTCGGCCCCGTGGTGAACCCGATTCTGCCGGCCAACTGGTCGGAGGAGCAGGCGCGCACGGCACTCGCCGGCGGCAAGCAGGGATTGCTGGTGCCGGGCGGCTCCTCGGGCGGCTCTTCGGCGGCCGTGGCGGCGCATCTCTGCCTCGGCGCGACCGCGACCGATACCGGCGGCTCCATCCGCCAGCCCGCGGCCTTCACCGGCACGGTTGGAATCAAGCCGACCTATGGCCGCTGCTCGCGCTGGGGCATTGTCGCCTTCGCCTCCTCGCTCGATCAGGCTGGCCCCATCGCCAGGACCGTGAAGGATTGCGCCGCACTGATGACCGCCATGGCCGGCCATGATCCGATGGATTCGACCTCCGTTGACAGGCCCGTGCCGGATTTCGAGGCGGCAATAGGCCGCTCCGTGAAGGGGCTGACCATCGGCATTCCGAAGGAGTACCGCATCGAGGGCATGCCGGAGGAGATCGAGGCGCTCTGGAAGAAGGGCGCGGAAATGCTGAAGGCTGCGGGCGCGGATATCGTCGATATCAGCCTGCCGCACACGAAATACGCGCTGCCCGCCTATTACATCGTGGCGCCGGCGGAAGCTTCCTCGAACCTCGCGCGCTATGACGGCGTGCGCTACGGCCTGCGCGTGCCGGGCAAGGACATCATCGACCTCTACGAAAAAACCCGCGCCGAAGGCTTCGGCCGCGAGGTGAAGCGCCGCATCATGATCGGGACCTACGTGCTCTCGGCCGGCTATTACGACGCCTATTACCTCCGCGCGCAGAAGATCCGCACCTTGATCAAGCGCGACTTCGAGGAGGTCTATGCGCAGGGTGTGCATGCGGTGCTGACGCCCGCAACGCCCTCGGCCGCCTTCGGCATCGGCGAGAAGGGCTCGGCCGATCCGGTCGAGATGTATCTCAACGATATCTTCACCGTCACCGTGAACATGGCGGGCCTGCCGGGCCTCGCGCTGCCGGGCGGCACGGATTCGAAGGGCCTGCCCCTCGGCCTGCAGCTGATCGGCCGCCCCTTCGACGAGGAGACGCTGTTCTCGCTCGGGCAGGTGATCGAGGATCAGGCGGGTCGGATCACGGCCAAGCGCTGGTGGTGATGAAGCATCCCTGATCCATCCGAAAAAGAAGGCCAGGATCGCTCCTGGCCTTTTGCTTTTCTATTCGGCGGTTTCAGCACCGGATCTTGGATGTTGAGTCCGATGCTTCAGAGCCTGGTTCAGCCGCCGAGTGCGCTTTTCGCCTTGGCCCACCAGCCCGAACGCTTGGGGCGATTGGGATCGGAAACCTCCTCCGGCTCCGGTTCCGGCGCGGGAGCCGGGGGCACCGGGGCTTGGGCCGGCGCGGCCTTCACCTCGGGTGCGGGCTCGGCCTCGACCGGCGCGGGAGCCTCGATGGCTTCCGCCTTCTTGCGGCCACGCGGCGCGCGCGCGGGCTTGGCGGGCTTTTCTTCCGCGACGGACTCCGCTGCGGCAGCCTCAACCGGCGCTTCGACGCTTTCCATCTTCTTGGCGCGGCCACGGCGCGGCTTCGCGGGCTTCTCTTCCGGCGCGGGGGCGGCCTCGACGACCGGCTCTGCAATCACCGGCTCGCCGGCTTCCACGGCCTCGGCTGCTTCGCCCTCGGCCTGAGCCGGCAATTCGCGGGACTCTCGGTCGCGCCGGTTGCGACGCCCCCCGCGACGGCGCCGGCGGCGGCGCTTCTCCTCGGCCGAGCCTTCGCCCGCGCCGTTCTCCTCGACCTCATCGGATTCCTCCGAATCATCGGCGGATTCGTCCGTGGAAGCCTCCTGCGGCTGTGCAGCGGCTCCGTTTTCACGACTGTCTTCGCGGACGCCGCGCCCACGACGGCGACGCCGGCGACGACGCCGCTTCTCGCCATTGTCTTCACGCGCCTCGCCTTCCTCGCGGGTGACGCTGCTTTCGGAGGCCTCGCCGGTTTCTCCCTCCTCCTCGGCCTCTTCCTCCTCGGCGACCTCATCCATCTCGATATCGTCGATAGGGATGGCCTTGCCGTTCGTGGCCACCGCTTCAGCCGCGATGCGGCGCGTGGCGGTCTCGCCACGCTCCAGCAGGTAATGCTGGCCCGGCGGGAATTCGGTGCCGATCTCGACATGGATCGTCACGCCGAAACGCGCTTCCAGCGCCCGGATGGTCTCGCGCTTCTGATTCAGCAGGTAGAGCGCTGCTTCCGTGCGGGTGCGGATGGTGATGTCCTGGCTCGCATTGCGCACGAGTTGTTCTTCCACCGCGCGCAAAAGCGAGAGCGCGAGGCTCGGCGTGGAGCGGATGAGGCCGGTGCCGGCGCAATGCGGGCAGGGCACGGAGGAGCTTTCGAGCACACCCGTGCGGATGCGCTGGCGGCTCATTTCCATGAGGCCGAAATGCGAGATGCGGCCGACCTGGATGCGGGCGCGATCGTTCTTCAGGCAATCATTGAGCTTGCGCTCGACCGCCCGGTTGTTGCGCTTTTCCTCCATGTCGATGAAATCGATGACGATCAGCCCAGCGAGGTCGCGCAGGCGAAGCTGGCGCGCCACCTCCTCGGCGGCTTCGAGGTTTGTCTTGAGCGCGGTATCCTCGATGTTGTGCTCGCGCGTGGAGCGGCCGGAATTCACGTCGATCGAGACCAGCGCTTCGGTCTGGTTGATGACGATGTAGCCGCCCGATTTCAGCGTCACGATGTTCGAGAACATCGAATCGAGCTGTTGTTCCACGCCATAGCGGGTGAAGAGCGGGGTCTGGTCGCGATAGGGCTGCACGGCTTTCGCATGGCTCGGCATGAGCATGCGCATGAAGTCCTTGGCCTCGCGATAGCCCTCGTCACCACCGACGAGGATCTCCTCGATATCCTTGGAATAGAGGTCGCGGATGGCGCGCTTGACGAGCGAGCCTTCCTCATAGACCAAAGCCGGGGCGGTGCTTTCGAGCGTCAGCGTGCGGACGCTCTCCCACATGCGCATGAGATATTCGAAATCACGCTTGATCTCGGTCTTGGTGCGCGAGGCACCGGCCGTGCGCAGGATGACGCCCATGCCATCCGGCACCTCGAGATCCGAGGCGAGATCCTTCAGGCGCTTGCGGTCGGCCGAATTGGTGATCTTGCGCGAAATGCCGCCCCCGCGCGCGGTATTGGGCATCAGCACCGAATAGCGGCCGGCGAGGCTGAGATAGGTGGTGAGCGCCGCGCCCTTGTTGCCGCGCTCCTCCTTCACGACCTGCACCAGCAGGATCTGCCGGCGGCGGATCACTTCCTGGATCTTGTAGGAGCGACGATGGCGGGTCTGACGGCGCTGCGGGACCTCTTCCATGGCGTCGCCGCCGCCGCCGAGTTGCTCGACGATGTCCTCGGGCTCGTGGGAAGCGGGTTCATCCGCGCTTGCCTCGTCGCCATCGGGCTCGCCCGCTTCGCCTTCGGCATCCTCGCCGGATGCCGAATGTTCATCGGAAGCGACTTCCTCGCCATCCACCGGGGCGGAGGCGACCTCATCCTTGCCGCCACGACGGCGACGGGCCTTGTTGCGGCCACCGCGACGCGAGCCGCGCTCCTCTTCCTCGTTCTCCTCGTCGGCGGCTGCGGCCTCCTCGGCCAGCAGCGCCTCACGATCGGCAACGGGAATCTGATAATAATCGGGATGGATTTCCGCGAAGGCGAGGAAGCCGTGGCGATTGCCGCCGAAATCCACGAAGGCGGCCTGGAGCGAGGGCTCCACGCGCGTCACCTTGGCGAGATAGATATTGCCCCTCAGAGGGCGGCGATTGGCACTTTCGAAATCAAATTCCTCAACGCGATTGCCGCGTTGCACGACCACCCGGGTCTCTTCCGGGTGGGACGAATCGATCAACATCCGTGTGGTCATGGATAAGCCTTGATGAGGATATCCCTGTTCGATGGCTCGAAATCGAGCAGGCGAGACGGCTCGGGCGGCCGGAGGCCAAGGCGCGGGAGATCTTGCCGATGGAACGGGGAAGTTTCGGAACAGGAAAACGGCCATCGGCCGAAGCCGGCAGCCGGACGAAGCCGGGAAGGGCCGCGGGGAAGGAGCGAACCGACATGCGCGGAAGTTGTCGAGCCGAAATCCCGGACATGCGCAGCCGAAGCGGCGCAACCGGTTTCAGATCCAGGCTCGAAAAAGCGGGCATTAACAGAACGATCCCCACAGGCGGCCGATGCGTCCCGTCGCAAGAGGTTCTCGCCGAAGGGCCGGGATTGGGATGCCGCGCCCGACTCGCGGGGGCGGCTCACCGGACCATGACGCCTGCCGGAACATCCGGTCGAGGCGGGGCGGGAACAATGCGGAGCGCGGCTCTTCAGGTTGAAGAGCCTTGCCCGCTGGCGCGACGCACCATAGATCTCGTTTAAGGACGAATGCGCGAATTTGCAAGCGAGAGACCGGAAGGCCCCCGGGCATGAGGCTTTCATCCCCAAGGTTTGATCTCGGCGCCGCCCTCCTGGCGGGCCTTGTCGTGCTCGTCCTGGCGCTGTTCCCGGCATCTGTCGCCAAGGCGCAGGGCCCTCAGGGTGCCCCGGTGGTGATCCGTGCGATCCATCCGGTCGAGGGGCAGAGCCCGGACCTGTTCGCGATCGTCATCGATCTTTCCGAGGAAACGACCTTCCGCCACGAGGTTCTCACTGGCCCGGACCGGCTGGTGATCGACCTCGACCGCAGCTTCGTGGCGGCCAGCGCGCAAAGGATGGCCGGTCGGTCGCTTCCGGCGATCGGCGCCTTGCGCGCCGGGCTCTTCATGGCCGGGCAATCGCGCATCGTGATCGATCTCGCGCGGCCCGTGCTCGTCGAGCGCGCGGATTTCGTGCGGCAGGCCGGTGTGGCGCGGCTGGTGGTGCAAATGCGCGTAACGAGCGCCGAAGCCTTCCTGGCGCAGGCCCGACTCGATTCCGCGCGGCGCATGACGAGCCGCACGGCACGACCGGAACCGCCGCCGGACGATCAGGGCGACACGCGCCCGCTCGTGGTGATCGATCCGGGCCATGGCGGCATCGACCCGGGCGCGTCCGGCGCCAGGGGCGAAACGGAAAAGGACATCGTGCTCACGATCGGTCTCGCGCTGCGCGACCGGCTCGCGAGATCCGGCCGGGTTCGGGTGGCGATGACGCGCGAGGATGATCGATTTGTTTCTCTTGGCGAGCGCGTGAGATTCGCCCGCGCCCGGGAAGCGAGACTGTTTGTCTCGCTTCATGCCGATTCGCTCGCGGGCGAACCGGATGTGCGTGGCGCCTCGGTTTACACGCTTTCGGACCGGGCAACGGACGCGCTGGCCGCGCGCGCTGCCGAAAAGGAAAACCGGGCCGACCTCATCGCCGGGCTGGATGCCGATGAGGAGGCGAAGGGCGGCATCGAGCCGATTCTCGTGGATCTCGCCCGGCGCGAAACGCGGGCCTTCGGCCAGCTTGCGGCCCGGCACACGGTGACCGCTCTCGGCCACCGCACCCACAAGACACCGTTGCGCGGCGCGGGCTTCCGCGTGCTGCGCGCGACCGACATGCCGTCGATCCTGATCGAATTGGGATATCTCTCCAATCCGCAGGATTTGCGGGCGCTGGTGGATGGCAATGACCAGAAATCCCTGGCCGAGACGCTCGCCCATGCGCTGGAATCCTTCGTGCTGGCGACCTCGACGCCGGAACCGGCCGCTGGCGCGCCGGTGCCCTGAAGTCTCAAAAAAAAGCACCTCGCGAGGAATTGTCCGGTGGAGGTGCCGTTTTTCGGCCACGCTTTTCGACTTTCTCTCGCAGGAGACTTTTGGGCTCGCCGAAGCTCTGGTATCCCCTCGCAGCATTCTGTTTGGCGAGACAGCTTTCGACTTGGTGAATACGTCAGGAATTTACACCTCTTCGTGCGATCGTCGACGAAGGCGGGAGAGGCAGCCGGAAACGGCGTGCCGACAGGAATAGGGCAGTTTTATGCGACTGATCGCGCGGTTTCTCGCGTTTCTGTTCGGAACCCTCACGCTCGTGGGCCTCGTGGGCGCCGCGGTGGCGAGCTATGTCGTCTGGCATTATTCGCAGGATCTGCCGGATCACGCCCAGCTCGCCAATTACGAGCCGCCGGTGACCACCCGCGTGCATGCGGCGGATGGCACCCTGCTGGCCGAATATGCCCGCGAGCGGCGCCTCTACCTGCCGATCCAGGCCATGCCACAATTG
>JADCCH010000382.1 GCA_020252865.1 Methylobacterium sp. | reverse complement strand
GAATGCGAAAACCCTCTTCGCGCCGGAGGCCCTCGCCATCCGGCAGGAGCGGCTGGAGGCTTGGAAGGCCGATCGCGTGCCTGTGACGCTCGCGGAGCGGATCGTGGATATTCCCGCCCTTGGCATGGCGCTTGACGGCGCGCTGGTGGCCGAGCGTACAAAGGCCAGCGTCACGGATGCCGTGCGCACGCTCTTCGACCTCGGCGACGAATTCGATCTCGCGGGCCTCAAGGACGATGCCGCAAGCCTGCGCGCGACCGACCCCTTCGAGCGCCTCGCCATCGACCGCGCGGCCGCCGCCACTGAGGAGGCCCTGCGCCGCATCGCGGTGGAGGTTCTGAAGGACAGCAAGGGCAGCATCGCGGCATGGGTGGCTGAGAAGGGCGCGGCCGTGGAGAGCGCCAGGCGCACCATCCGTGATTTGCGCGCAGGCCAGCTCAACCAGGCAAAGCTCACCGTGCTCGGGGGACTGCTGGGCGATCTCGCGCGGAGTTGAGCGTCACCACAACGCGCAGGAAAGGTCGGGTAACCCCGGCCTTTTTCATGTCTTTGCGGAAGCTCAGTGCCGGAAATGGCGCGTGCCCGTGAAGACCATGGCGAGGCCCGCCTTGTTCGCGGCCTCGATCACCTCCGGATCACGCATCGAGCCGCCGGGCTGGATCACCGCCGTCACGCCCGCTGCCACCAGCGCCTCGAGACCATCCGCGAAGGGGAAGAAGGCATCCGACGCCGCGACCGAGCCGACCGTCAGCGGCCTTTCCGAACCCAGCGCCCTCGCCGCCTCGCCGGCCTTCCACGCGGCGATGCGGGCGGAATCGACGCGGCTCATCTGGCCCGCGCCAATGCCGACGGTCGCGCCGTTCCTTGCATAGACGATCGCGTTCGATTTCACGTGCTTCACCACGCGATAGGCGAAGCGGAGATCGGCCATTTCGGCCTCGGTGGGCGCGCGATTTGTCACCACCTTCAGCGCCATGTCATCGACCACCGCATTGTCGCGCGATTGCACGAGCGAACCGCCCGCGATCGTGCGCGAGACGAAGCCCGCCGCGCGCGGATCGGGCAGGCCGCCCGTGAGCAGCAGGCGCAGGTTCTTCTTCGCGCCGATCAGCGCAATGGCTTCCCCGGTCGCGTCGGGCGCGATGATCACCTCGGTGAAAATCTCCGTGATGGCCTTTGCGGCCTCGGCATCAAGGATGCGGTTCGCCGCAACGATGCCGCCGAAGGCCGAGACCGGATCGCAGGCGAGCGCCGCGCGATAGGCATCGACGAGGCTTCCTGCCTCCGCCACGCCGCAGGGGTTGGCGTGCTTGATGATGGCGATGGCGGCCATGCGCTTGGCGTCGAATTCCGCCACGCATTCGAAGGCTGCATCGGCATCGTTGAGGTTGTTGTAGGAGAGCGCCTTTCCCTGCACCTGCCGCGCACCCGCGACCCCAATGCGGGGACTTGCGGGGTCGAGCACGAGCCTCGCACTCTGATGCGGGTTTTCTCCGTAGCGGAGTTCAATTCCCTCGGGGTTCTCGGGCGCAAGCTGCGGCCCGTCCGCCGTCACGCCGGCGAACCAGGTCGAAACGGCGCGATCATAGGCGGCGGTATGCCCATAGGCCTTTGCCGCCAGCGCCTTGCGGAAAATGAAGCGCGTCTCGCCTCCATACGCATCGAGTTCGGCGAGCAGCGCATCGTAATCGCGCGGATCGACCACCACGCATACCGCGTCATGGTTCTTCGCGCCGGAGCGGATCATCGCCGGGCCGCCGATATCGATGTTCTCGATCGTTGTGTCGTAATCCGCGCCGCGCGCAACCGTCTCGCGGAAAGGGTAGAGGTTCACCACCACGAGGTCGATCGGCTGGATCGCGTGGGCCAGCAGCGAGGCCTCGTGCTCCGGGTTGCCGCGCATGGCGAGCAGGCCGCCATGAACCTTGGGGTGCAGGGTCTTCACGCGGCCATCCATCATCTCGGGGAAGCCCGTAAGCTCGGAGATGTCCATGACAGGCAAGTCCGCCGCCGCGAGCGCCGCGCGCGTGCCACCCGTGGAGACCAGCGCGATGCCGCGCGCCGCGAGCTTCTGCGCGAAAGGCAGGAGGCCCGTCTTGTCGGAAACGGAGAGCAGGGCGTGCTGGATGGGGCGGGTTTTCGTCGGCATGAGGCATATCCGGCAATCGGGGAAGATGGCGGGCGCTTAGCATAGGGTTTCCCCCCGCGCCATCTTCCGTTCGGCGAGACTGCCATGCGCCGGTTGCCGATCAGGTGAATTCCGGCATGTAGGGGAGAATGCGCCAGCCGATTTCCGTGGAACCGGCAATCTCGGCCTCGATGAGCAGACAATGGGAGCGGCTGTTGGGCGAGCCCGCCTCGAACACACGGCTTTCCTCGATGAGAATCTGGTAGCCCGGTGCCTCGAACAGGAACTGGTCGGAGCCCGGCTTGCCCTCGGGCAGGCGCAGGATGATGGCATCGGCCCGGCCGAGCCGAACCGGAAGAAGCCGCGGATTGAGATGGAAGGCGAGCGTCACCACCCGGTGCGGCGCCTCGCCCGTGAGGTCGTCGAACCGGTCACGCCCGATCAGACCGGCAAAGGCATCAATCAATGTGAGTTGCCGTTCGAGGGCATAGCCATGCGTATCGATGAAGCCGCGATGGCCGAGCGTCAGCGTCTCGCCGGTCTCGCTCCGGGCCCGCAAGGGCGCGACGGCGCCGGAGAGCGGCTTCAGGCGGGTTTCGGTCTCGCCAGTCACCGTCGCCACATCATGGAGCGTGCCAAGACCATCCCCGTCGATCAGAACCGAGGAATGGGCAGCCGCCGAGCGATAGGCCCGGGCAATGCCTGCATCGGCTCCCGTTGGCATCCCGCAGGAGGTGATGATCCGGTCGCCCCGGCTGGAGAATTCGAAGGCGAGAGCGCTGGCACCGGCGCGCCCCGCGCAGGAGCGGCGCGGCGGGTTTCCGGCATCGGCAATCAGCACGGCATGGGCATTTTCGAGCCGCTCGAAGCCGGTTTCCACGGCGGATGTCAGCAGGCTCGCCGTGCCGCGCCGGGAACGGATGATTTCTCCGGCAAGATCGCGCGGAATGCGTCCGCCGCCATTCATCAGCGTCAGCCCGCCATCGGGATGCTGGAGAAGGCGCAGGAAGGCGATCATGTCCGACAAGGTGGAGGTAATGGCCGGCGGGGGCGCGATCTGCCTCGCGCGGTAAAGCGCAAGCATCGCCACGAGGTCCGCCGCGATCAACGCGACGGTGCCACAATCCCGGTCATGGGTCGCGCCATCCGGGGCCACGAGCGCAGCCAGTGCGAGATCGAGGGTCTGTTCGGCGCTCGGAATGGCCTTCCGCACACGATCGAGAGCCAGCGCATGAAACGCGAGCCCGACCGCAGCCTGAAGGCGCCCGACGCCCAGATCGGACCGGCGCGCATAGACGGCGAGTATGGCTCCATCCCGCGCGAGCTGGTCGAGCAGGCGCTCATAGCCGGCGCGATCCTCCCCCTCGGCGAGCAGGCCGGAATGGGTCACCCAGGCGATCACCCGCCGGGCCACCACTGCGGGGTGATCGGTGAAGGGCGAGCGCCTGTTCTCAGACAATTTCAGGAAATCCCGCACCAGCTTGCGCGCATGGGCGCGCACTTCCGGCAGGGGGCTTGCATCGCAATGAGCCAGCCAGCCGAAGCCGTAGAGCGCCCGGACAAAACCTTCGGAGGGCGGTGCCACATGAAAAGGCGAACGATCGCCGCAGAGCAGGCTGCGACCACCCAGCACAACCTGTCCCGCGGCGATATCCGCGGCGATCGAGGGATCGGCGAGATGGATATGCGGGGCGAGGAGGGCGAAACGGCGGGCGCGGTAGAAGCCGCGGAAAAGGGGGCTGGTCGCCAGGGCAAGGCGCAGCTTCAGCCAAGCCCGCTTGAGGCGAAGGCGTATGCCCGGCCGCATCCGTCTTGCCGAATCCAACGCCCTTACCCCACCGTGACGCGTTAACCTTGATCCATACTCTTGTGACCGATCAGGCCCGGTGTTGCAACCGCGCGGCAAAAAAGCCATCCGCGCCGCCCTCTCTCGCAAGATGACAGGGCAGAACCCGCAAATCACCCGCCGAAGTGATCATTTCGGCGAGAACCCCGTCGGATTCGACCGACACCGGCTGTCGCATGAATTGTGGATGATCGGCCAGAAAGGCCTCGACCTGCCGCTCGCCTTCCTCGGGCTCCAGCGAGCACGTCGCATAAACGATAATGCCACCGGGCTTGAGGCTTTTCGCGGCCGAATTCAGCATCGCCCGCTGCTGACGAGCCAAGGCGAGGATATCCGCAAGCGTTTTCGTCCAGGCGACTTCCGGGTGCCGGCGGATGGTGCCCGTGGCCGAGCAGGGCGCATCGAGCAGGATCGCGTCGAACATCCCGGCTTCGAGCGTGAGGGCATCGCCCACGATCACCTCCGCGGGCAGTTTCAGGCGCGCGAGGTTCTCGCGCAGACGTTCGGCGCGCCGGGCGCTGCGCTCCACGGCCAGCACGGTCGCACCGGTGGCAGCCAGCTGCGCCGTTTTGCCACCGGGCGCCGCACAGAGATCGGCAATGCGCATACCCGCTTTCGCGCCCACGAGCCGCGCCGGCAGGGCTGCGGCCGCATCCTGCACCTGGAAGCGGCCTTCCGCATAGCCCGGCAGCGCGGCGATGGCCGCCTCGGTTTCCAGCCGGAACGAGCCCGTGGAAAGCATCCGCCCTGCGATCTCCGGCGAGAGCGGCGCGAAGATGGTCAGGTCGACCGGCGGCTCCTGCCGGTGGATGCGCGCGATCGCTGCGGCCCTTTCGGCCCCGTAGGCACGCGACCAGCGCTCGAACAGCCATTCCGGTACATCCACCGTATCCGGCATGCTCATGAGGATCTCTGCCTTCTCCAACGCAATGCGCCGGAGAAGCGCATTGGCAAAGGCGGCGTAATGTTTCGCATTGCTGTCGCGCTTGGCGATTTCCACCGCGCAATCCACCGCGGCGTGATCGGGCACATCCATGAAGAGGATCTGCGCCAGCGCCGTTTCAAGCAGCGCCTGCAAAGGCCCCGCCTCGGCGATTTCGCCCGTCGCCGCGCGCGAGGCCAGCGCCTGCCGGATGGTGCCGCGACGGCGAAAGGCGACCGTGAGGATCGCCCTGACGAGGCCGAGATCGGCCGGCGGAAGCGGTGCGGTTTTGGTCTCGAGCGCAATCGCCTCGTCGATGGGCCGCCGCTCGCGCATCACACGCCGATGGGCGCGGGCGGCAACGAGGCGGGCGCGGAAGCCCGGCGGCTCGGCGCGCGCGCCCTTTTCTCCGGATTTCTCTCGGGGCGGACGTTTCGGTCCCTGCCAGCGGCTCATGGGGTGTCTCCGGGAAGGCTCATGCGCAAGCTTTCCAGAAGCTGGCGGAAGGGTTCAGGCAAGGGCGCCTCGATGCGGAGGGCGGGCTTGCCCGGGTAGAAGGGCAACTCGATCCGCGCGGCATGCAGCAAAAGCCCCGGCGATGCGGCCACGGCGCGATCCCCGCCATAGACACGATCCCCCGCGATCGGCCAGCCCATCGCCGCGCAATGCACGCGCAGCTGGTGTGTGCGGCCCGTCTCGGGTGAAAGCGCCAGAAGCGCCAAGCCATCCGCCTGCCCCAGGCTGCGATAGCGCGTGAGCGAGGGATCGCCCGCCGGATCGACCTTCATCCACCAGGATCGCTTGTCGTGGCTGCGGCGCGCGAGCGGCAGGTCGATCACGCCTTCCTCTTCGCCCGGGCGACCGCAGACGACGGCAAGGTAGGTCTTCTTCACGAGGCAAGCGCGAAACAGCGCGCCGAGCCGCCTGAGCGCCTTCTGATTCCGCCCGAAGACGAGGCATCCCGTGGTTTCCCGGTCAAGACGATGCGCGAGCTGCGGCTTTTCGGGTGCGCCGAAGCGCAAATCGGGCAGGAAGGCATCCAGCGTCACGCCGCCTTTCGGCCCGGCATGCACCGCAATGCCATAGGGCTTGTCGATAACCAGCACGGCCTCGTCGCGATAGAGCACGGAAGCGACAAGATCATCGGCGGAAAAACGCATGAAGCGGCCGGGCCTTTTTTCGAAAGCTCTGGTCAGGGGCGGAAGGCAAGCCCTATATCCTGCCCAGGATGGAGGCTCTACCCCATGTCGGAGAAACCGGAAACCGGCGAAATGGCTACGCCGCAGATCAAGATGCTCTCCCCCGCCGCCCTGCGGGCGCTGGAAGAGGCGGCGGCGCGCCGCGCGGCCCTCGAAGCGCGCGAGGCGGAACTCGCGAAGCAGGCCGAAATCAACGGCCGCGGCGGGAAAGACCCCGTCCGCTACGACGATTGGGAAGTGAAAGGCATCGCCAGTGATTTTTGAGGGTCGTCATGGTCTATATCCGCCGCACTCCCGGCCCAAAACACGATCAGACGATCCGATGGAATCTTCCCGATCGTGTTTTCTTCGCCGCCGGCGCCTGCCATGTTCTCGCCTATGCCTTTCTGGAAAGGTTTCCACGAAGCGGCGCGAGACCTTTCTGGATCAAGCCGCTTGATGGCTCACCAACAAACCATATCGTCGTTTTGCGTGACGCCTGCGCTTTCGATTATCACGGCTTTTCGAGGCGGGATGCGCTTCTCGACCATTTCCGGCGCAGGGCCTTGCGATCTTGGCCGGAATGGCGCGGCGAATTGGTGGAAATCGAACCCGGCGCCCTGATCTCGGAAGCAAAGTCAAGAACTTATCCGGGCCTTTGGCTGAGAGAACCGGAGCATTTTCTGCACAACCCCCTGCCGCGGGCGCGGGCCTATATCGACCGATTCACCCATCCACCAGGATGATTGGATCGATCTGGCTGAGCCGGCCGGCCCGTCATGGCGAGGAGCGCGAGCGGCGAAGCAATCCAGTCCCGTTGCTGGAATGCCGCGTCGGGCTGTCGCCCTCCTCGCAATGACGATAACATCGGAACAAATCCTTCACGCCACCCAAATCCTTCAAGCCACCACCGTGATCCGGCTCGGGATGTGCACACGCGCCATCAGATCGAGCACGTCCTCGTCCAGCATGCGGATGCAGCCGAAGGACGCGTAACGCCCGATCGAGGCGCGCATCGAGGCCGAGGTGCCGTGGATCGCGTATTCGCCCGGCGCGATGGTCAGCGCGCCCGCGCCCATCGGGTTATCGGGCGCACCGCCCGGAATGACATCGGGCAGCGAAGGCTTGGCGCGGCGCACCTCCGCCGGCGGCGACCAGGCCGGGCGATAATGCTTGCCATCGATGGTGCGGGTGCCGAACCATTGCCTGCCGGGCATGCCGACCGCGACCGGATAGCGGATGGCCGTGCCATCGCCCTGCACGAAGAACAACATGCGCTGGCGCGTCGAAACCACCACCGAACCCGGCTCGAAGCCATGCGGAAATTCGATGAGCCCGCGTGCGCCCGCGGCCGAAGGAAGCATCAGGCTCCCGAGCGTCATGGCACCCAGGAAGGCGCGCCGATCCAGAATCGAACTCATTCCCTGTCCTCCGGTTGCAGAGGGATCGAGGGCTCCATTCTCGAATGCAGGGGCTCGCGAAAGGGTTTCCAGGGCGTCGCGACTTGCAGCGAGGGTTACCGGAAGGTGAAGAACGCGCGCGCGGACTTGTTCCAGCGCAAGGCGCGGACCGCTGGAAGCGGGCACAAGGAGCCATCCTCGCCCGTGAACGGAAGGCGTCTTCCCCCATGTCCTTGCTCGGCTCGTCGACCGGCTCTTCTGTTGGCTCTTATCTTGGCCCTTCTCTTGCCGCCGACCTCGCCCGTCTGGCCGCGAAGCCGGTTCCGCGCTCTACGAGCTACCCGACCGCGCCGCATTTCCATGCGGGCCTCAAGGCCGCGACCTACTCGGAATGGCTCGCGGCGCTGCCGGCGGCGAGCGATCTCTCGCTCTACATGCACGTGCCCTACTGCGACAGCCTCTGCTGGTTCTGCGGCTGCCACACGCGCATCACCCGGCGCTACGAGCCGGTTGGGCTCTATCTCGGCGGGCTCATCCGCGAGATCCGCCTGGTGGGCGAATGCGTGCCGGCCGGTGCTTCCGTCTCGCATATCCACTGGGGCGGCGGCTCGCCAACCATGCTCAGCGCCGAGGATATCCTGCGCCTCGCGGAGGCCACGCGCGAGGCGTTCCGCCTGCGCTCCGATTGCGATTTCGCGGTCGAGATCGACCCCCGCGGACTGGATGACGCACGCATCGAGGCGCTGGCGCAGGCGGGCCTGACCCGCGTGAGCCTCGGCGTGCAGGATTTCGATCCGGAAGTGCAACGGGCGATCAACCGGGAGCAGAGCTTCGAGGAAACAAAGAGCGTGGCCGATGCCTTCCGTGTGAAGGGTGTGCGCTCGCTGAATATCGATGCCATCTACGGCCTGCCTTACCAGAATGAGGCGCGGCTGATGGCAACGCTGGAGAAGGTCGTCGCTCTGGCACCGGATCGCATCGCGCTCTTCGGCTATGCGCATGTGCCATGGATGAAGAAGCACCAGGAGATGATCCCGCCCGAATCCCTGCCGGGCGTGGAGGCCCGCTTCCTGCAGGCCGATAATGCGGCGGCCTTCCTCGTGGCCAACGGGTATCGCCGCATCGGCATCGACCATTTCGCCCGCCCCGACGACGGGCTGGCAATGGCAGCGCGGAATGGCTCGCTGCGGCGGAATTTCCAGGGCTATACGGTGGACCCGGCCGAGGCGCTGATCGGCTTCGGCGCTTCCGCCATCGGTTCGCTGCCGCAAGGCTATGTGCAGAACGAGCCCACGACCGGGCGCTATCTCGCGACCATCGCGGAAGGCAAGCTCCCCACGGCGCGCGGCATCGCGGTGACGGCGGAGGATCGTATGCGCCGGGGCGTGATCGAGGCATTGATGTGCCAGATGCGCCTCGCGGAAGCGGATTTCGCCTCAACCGATGCGCAGGAAGAAGCGAAGACCGCAATTCGCGCAACGATCCGCGACATGGTGGACGAAACCCGGCGCGGCTGGGTGAAGCGCGATGGTGACACATTGCTGGTGACAGAGGCCGGCCGACCCTTCCTGCGGCTCATCGCATCGCGCTTCGATGCCTATCTCGGCCAATCCGCCGGGCGGCACTCCGTGGCGGTCTAGAGCGAAATTCGATCTGAATGAATCAGATCGACCGATCTATATTTTTGTTATTGATCGCATTTTCTTCGACGAACCGGTATCCAACTGGTCGGAAAATGCTCTGGGGTCAGTCCCCATAAGATCAGGCATCACGGGGCCTGTCCCTGGTCCCCGGGTCATGAGGCGGGGTAAACCTGCCGCTGCGATTCTTTCGAAATTGCAGCCGGGCACGTGCGGCCGGGAGCGGCCAGCCCGCATAAAAAAGAGCGGCTCGCGCCGCTCTTCAGTCCGGGGAGAAGCCTGAAAACGCGGGAGGAAGGGCCATCAGCCCTTCTTGTTCTGCCGGTTGGCGATGAGGTCATCCACCACGCTCGGATCGGCCAGCGTCGAGGTGTCGCCGAGGGAGCCGAAATCGTCCTCGGCGATCTTGCGCAGGATGCGGCGCATGATCTTGCCCGAGCGGGTTTTGGGCAGGCCCGGCGCGAACTGGATCTTGTCCGGCGTGGCGATCGGGCCGATCTCGTTGCGGACGGTGGTGACGAGCGCCTTGCGGAGATCCTCCGAAGGCTTCACGCCGTTCATCAGGGTTACGTAAGCATAGATGCCCTGGCCCTTGATGTCGTGCGGATAACCGACGACCGCGGCTTCCGACACCGCCTCATGCGCCACCAGCGCGCTTTCCACTTCCGCCGTGCCCATGCGATGGCCCGACACGTTGATCACGTCATCGACGCGGCCGGTGATCCAGTAATAGCCATCGGCATCGCGGCGGCAGCCGTCACCCGTGAAATACTTGTTCGGATAGGCGGAGAAATAGGTCTCCATGAAACGCTTGTGGTCGCCATAGACCGTGCGCATCTGGCCGGGCCAGCTGTCGGCGATCACGAGATTGCCCTCGCAGGCACCCTTCTGCACCGCGCCATTGGCATCCACCACTTCCGGCATCACGCCGAAGAACGGGCGCGTGGCTGAACCCGGCTTCAACGCGGTCGCGCCCGGCAGGGGGGTGATGAGGATGCCGCCGGTTTCCGTCTGCCACCAGGTGTCGACAATCGGGCAGCGGCCGTCGCCGACCACACGATAATACCATTCCCAGGCTTCGGGGTTGATGGGCTCGCCCACCGAGCCGAGCAGGCGAAGCGATTTGCGCCTGGTCTTCTTCACCATCTCCTCGCCGGCACCCATCAGCGAGCGGATGGCCGTGGGGGCGGTGTAGAAGGTGTTGACCTTGTGCTTGTCGATCACCTCCCAGAAGCGGGACATGGTCGGGTAATTGGGCACGCCCTCGAACATCAGGGTCGTTGCGCCATTCGCAAGCGGGCCGTAGACGATGTAGCTGTGCCCGGTGACCCAGCCCACATCGGCCGTGCACCAGTAGATGTCGCCTTCCTGATAATCGAAGACGTATTGATGCGTCATCGAGGCATAGACGAGGTAGCCTCCGGTGGTGTGCAGCACGCCCTTCGGCTTGCCCGTCGAACCCGACGTGTAGAGGATGAAGAGCGGGTCTTCCGCCTTCATCTCGACAGGCGGGCAATGGGTGGAAACCTTCGCCGCCTCGTCATGATACCAGACATCCCGGCCTTCCTGCATGGTGACATGCCCGCCGGTATGCTTCACCACGATCACCTTCTCGACCGCCGGATGCGCCTTGCTGCAGGCAACATCGACGTTCTTCTTGAGGTGGACGGCCTTGCCGCCGCGCAGGCCCTCATCGGCCGTGATGACGATCTTCGATTCGCAATCCTCGATGCGGCCGGCAATCGCATCCGGCGAGAAGCCACCGAACACGATGGAATGCACCGCGCCGATGCGTGTGCAGGCGAGCATCGCATAGGCCGCTTCCACGATCATCGGCAGGTAGATCGTGACGCGATCGCCTTTCTTGACGCCGTTGGCCTTGAGCACATTCGCCATGCGGCACACTTCCTCGTGCAGCTTGGCATAGGTGATCTTCCTGGAATTCTTCGGGTCGTCGCCTTCCCAGATGATGGCGACCTGGTTCGCGCGCTTCGCAAGATGCCGATCGACGCAATTATAGGAGACGTTGGTGGTGCCGTCCTCGAACCATTTGATCGAGACCTTGCCCGGCGCAAAGGAGACGTTCTTCACCCTGGTGTAGGGCTTGAACCAGTCGATCCGCTTGCCGTGCTCGCGCCAGAAGGCATCGTTATCCTTCACCGAGGCCGCATACATCTTCCTGTATCTGGCATCATTGACATGAGCGCGCTTTTTCCACGCGGCTGAAACCTCGTAAACCTTCTCGGACATGAGCGTTCTCCCGAACCGAAACCGCGGAATTTCTTGGCCAGACTCGCGCCGGCTTTTCTCGCTTGTTGTCGGTCTTAACGGAAAGCGCGGAAGCAAGAAAGATGTTGGCATATCCGCAATTCGGCCGATCAACTTTCCGGTAAGGAAGAGGGCGGCATTGCCGCATTCTGGGCGGAAAGGGTTGGCCTGCTGCCACAAAAGCTCCCCGAAATCTCCACGCCCGGGAGCCACTCGCGCCACGAAGCATTGTCAAGAAGCTGATCCCGCCATTTCTGGCGAAGTATGCAAAATCAAGGAGAATAGTGATGCGGAAACTGACGCCCTTCGTCGTCGGCGCAGGTCTTATGGCTGCCGGCGCAGCCAGCGCGGCCGATCTTTCGGCGCGGCGCAGCCAGCCTGTTGCTCCCGCCTTCACCCCCACCCTCGCCTTCAACTGGACGGGTGGCTATGTCGGTGTCGATGCCGGCTACCAATGGGGCAATGCGCGGCTGAGGCTGCCGGGCGTTCCGACCTCCGCGTCGACGGACCCCTCGGGCTTCACGCTGGGCGGCCATGCCGGCTATCGCTACCAGTTCAACAACAATGTCGTGGCCGGCGCTGAACTGCGCGGCTTTGGGAATTTCGATACGCGCTCGAATACGGGTTATGCGGGTGTTGCGAACACCTCGCGCATCGAGAACCAGTGGGGCGGTGACGCCCGGGTGACGCTGGGCTACGCGATGGGCCGCTTCCTGCCCTATATCGCGGGCGGCGTCGCTTTGGCCGATTACAAGGGCAACACCACCTTCGCGGGCGGCTCCTCGGGCTTCTCCGCTACCCGCGCCGGCTGGACCATCGGCGGTGGCCTTGCCTATGCCATCACCGACAATCTCGTGACGCGCCTCGATTATTCCTATTCGGATTTCGGCGCGAAGACCCACAGCACCCCGGGCGTTCCGGGCGACGCGACGCGCGCCCGCCTCGACACCCATGCCGTGCGCGCGGGCCTCAGCTACAAGTTCTGAGCGGCAACGCTTCCGGACTCATCAACGCGCGGGGGAAACCCCGCGCGTTTTTCTGCCGGGCGGCAGGATTTCACAGCCCGCCGAGCTTCGTGATGATCGCCCATTCCTGGTCCGTCACCGGCTGCACCGAAAGGCGCATGGAGGTGACGAGGCTCATCTTGGAGAGCTCCGGATTGGCCTTGATCTCCTTCAGCGAGACGGGGCGCGGCAGCGGCTTCACGGCCGCGAAATCCACCACCACCCAGGGCTCGCCAGGTTTGGCGGTCGGGTCGGGATAAGCCTCGCGGATCACTTCCACGATGCCGACGATCTCCAGCCCCTCGTTGGAATGGTAGAAGAAGACCTGATCGCCCTTCTTCGTCGCCATCAGGTTCAGCTTGGCGGAATGGTTCCGCACGCCGTCCCAATAGGTGCCCTTGACGCCGGCTTTCACCTGCTGGTCCCACGACCATTTGAAGGGTTCGGATTTCACGAGCCAGTGGGGCATTCATCACTCCTCCCGGAAAGGCCGCGCCATCAGCGCCGCCACCGCATCCTTCACGTCGAGCTTCCCGTCAAGGATCGCGCGGACACCGGCGACAATCGGCATGTCGATGCCGCGCGCGCGGGCCATGTCATCGAGTGCGGCGGCGGTGAAGGCGCCCTCGGCGAGCTTGCCGCCGGATGCCTCCTGAAGCGCCTTCCCCTGCCCCAAGGCGATGCCGAGGGAGAAATTCCGGCTCTGGGCGGAAGAAGCGGTCAACAATAGGTCGCCAAGGCCGGAAAGGCCCATCAGCGTTTCGGCGCGTGCCCCAAGCGAAAGCGCGAAACGCCGCAATTCAGCGAAGCCGCGCGTCACGATTGCGGCGCGCGCGCTCTCGCCCAGGCCAAGCCCCACGACGATCCCCGCCGCGATGGCCAGCACGTTCTTCGCCGCCCCGCCGATCTCCACGCCGCGCACATCCGACGAATGGTAGATGCGGAAACCTGGCGATCCCAGATGCGCCGCCAGCGCCTGCGCATCCATCGCCTCGACCATCGCGAGGCTAACCGCCGTAGGCAGGCCGCGTGCGATATCTTCCGCGAAGGAGGGACCGGAAAGCACGCCGAAGCGCTGCGGCCCCAATTCGTCGGCCATCACCTCCGTCACGAACTGGCCGGAGCCCTGCTCCATGCCCTTCGCGGCGGCAATCAAGGCATGGCCGGGCGAGAGCACCAGCGCCAGGGCCTCGCAGACCGCGCGAAGGGCCTGCGCGGGCATGGCGAGCACGAGCACCGGCAGATCCGCGACGGCCTTCAGATCCGAAACCGGGGTGATGCGCGGATCGAGCGGCATGCCCGGCAGAGCGGCCTCGCAGAGGCGGGATTTTGCCATCGCCTCCATGCGTTCGGCGTCTCGGCCCCAGAGGATCACATCGCGCCCGGCTCGCGCGAAGGCCAGCGCCAGGGCCGTGCCAAACGCACCGGCACCGAGAACGGCTACGCGGTTCGTGTTCATGCCCGAGCTTCCCTTCCTTGCGCGCATTCGCGGACGCAAAACCGGTTCCCACTTTTCCCGCTCATGCGCGGGCCCCCGGCTTGGCCGCCGCCTCATCCAGCGGCCAGCGCGGACGCGCGGCGAAATCGAGCGGATCGGTCATGCCGCGCCGCAGGCGCTCGATGCCCGCCCAGGCGATCATCGCGCCATTATCCGTGCAGAGCGCGGGCGGCGGCACAAGGCATTTGAGGCCGGCTTCCATCGCCACGCGCTGGAGCGCGAGCCGGATCGGCCGGTTCGCGCCCACGCCGCCCGCCACGACGAGCGCGGTGGGGCTGCCCATCTGCTGGCGGAAGGCGCGGATGCCCATCCGCGTGCGATCCACCACGCAATCGACGATCGCCGCCTGGAAGCTCGCGCAGAGATCGGCGCAATCCTGCTCCGTAAGGGGCTGCACGGCCTCGGCCGCGAGGCGCACGGCGGTCTTGAGGCCGGAGAGCGAGAAATTCGGCTCCGGTTTGCCGATGAGCGGGCGCGGCAGGGCAAAACGGTTCGAATCGCCCTTCTCCGCCGCGCGCTCCACGGCCGGGCCGCCGGGAAAGCCAAGGCTGAGCATCTTCGCGACCTTGTCGAAAGCTTCGCCGATGGCATCGTCGATGGTCGTGCCGATGCGGCGGTATTTGCCCACATCCTCCACGGCCACCAGTTGCGTGTGCCCACCCGAAACCAGCAGCAGCAGGTAGGGAAAACCGATATCCTCAATGAGCCGCGGGGTGAGCGCATGCGCCTCCAGATGGTTCACCGCCACGAGCGGCTTGCCGAGCGCCAGCGCCAGCGCCTTGCCCGTGGTGAGGCCCACCAGAACACCGCCGATCAGGCCCGGGCCCGCCGCCGCCGCGATGCCGTCGAGGTTCGTCATGGTGATGCCCGCTTCCCTCAGGGCATCGTCGATCATGCGGTCGAGGATCTCGACATGGGCGCGCGCGGCGATCTCCGGCACCACGCCACCGAAACGGGCATGCTCGGCGATCTGCGAGCGGATGCGGTTCGAAAGGATGCGCCGCGTGCCATCCGCTGCCAGTTCGACAATCGAGGCGGAGGTCTCATCGCAAGTCGTCTCAAGGCCAAGCACGCGCATCGACACCATGACTTCCCGTGACTTCGCGTCTCATTCCCGGAACTTGCCCGGGCTCTCGCGAAATGGATCAGGCTTCTTGCCGAAGCCCGCCCGGCCGTTCTAGACGAAGAGTGGCCTTCGGGGGAAGGCTCGAACCGACAGGATCCGTCGCGTGACCGCATCTGCGCCTCTTCTCACCCTGGGCACGCGCGGTTCGCCGCTCGCGCTGGCCCAGGCCCGCATGACTGCATCCGCCCTGCGCGAGGCCCATGGCCTTTCCGAGGATGCGGTCGCGACCGAAATCATCCGCACCACCGGGGATGCAACGCAGGATCGGCCGCTCTCGGAAATCGGCGGCAAGGGCCTCTTCACGAAGGAAATCGACGCGGCACAGCTCGATGGCCGCGTGGATCTCGCGGTGCATTCCGCGAAGGATCTGCCCACAACCCTGCCCGATGGCCTCGTGGTCGCGGGCTACCTGCCCCGCAACGATATCCGTGATGCGCTGATCGCACCGCGCTGGAAATCGCTCGCCAACCTTCCGCAAGCCGCGAAGGTCGGCACGGTCTCGCTGCGCCGGCAGGCCCTGCTGAAGCGGCTGAGGCCCGATCTCGTGATCGAGATGCTGCGCGGGAACGTGCAGACGCGCCTCGACAAGGCCGCCAACGGCACCTTCGATGCCGTGGTGCTCGCCATGGCCGGCCTCAATCGCCTGGGGCTCGCAGAACACGCGACCGAAGCGCTCGACCCCGAGAGCTTCACCCCGGCTGTCGGCCAGGGCGCTATCGCGCTCGTGGCCCGTGAAGGCGACGCGCGCATCCTGACCCTCACCAGTGCCATCGCCCATCGCGAGACAGGCCTCGCGCTCGCGGCCGAACGCGCCTTTCTCGGCGTGCTCGATGGCTCCTGCCGAACGCCCATCGGCGGTTCGGCCCGGCTGGTGGAGGGCGGCCTGCTTTTCGCCGGCATCGTGCTGGCACCCGACGGCTCGCGCGCCTGGACACGCAAGGCAATGCTCGCAGCCCCCACCGAAGCGCGGGCCGCCGAACTCGGCGCCTCCCTCGGCCGGGAACTGCGCGCGGAAATCCCGGCTGGGCTGGTCGGCTGAGATGAACCGCCCGCGCCTGCTGGTGACCCGCGCGGAGCCGGATGCCGGCGATACCGCGCGGCTCATCGCGGATCTTGGCGGCGAAGCGGTTCTCCTCACCACGCGGCGCGAGGCAGCGATCCCCGAAGCCGCGCCGGCGCGGCCCGATCTCCTGATCGCAACCTCGCCGCGCGCCTTCCGGCTCGGCGAAGCCATCCCCCCGGATTGGCTCGCATTGCCTTGCCTTGCGGTGGGCGGCGTCACCGGCGAGGCCGCGCGGCAGGCGGGCTTCACGGATATCCGCATCGCAGGCGGTGAGGCCGCGAGCCTGAAGCCGCTGCTCGCGCCCTTCGCGGGAACACGTGCGATCTATCTTGCGGGCGAGCCGCGCCGCCCGGAACTGGAGGCGGATGCGGCAGCCGCGGGCCTGATGCTCGATCTCTGGCGGCGCTATCGCATGGAGGAAGGCGCGGCACCGGACGAGGTCGAGGCGAAACTCGCGGGCCACATCGATGCCGTGCTGCATTTCAGCCGCGAGAGTGCCGCGAGCCTCGCGCGAAGCGTCGCGCATTCGCCTCGTCGCGAAAACCTGTGGCGCGCCGGGCAGGCCTGTCTCTCGCCGGCCGTCGCCGCCTCCTTGCGGGAGGCGATCGGGCCTCTGCCCTTCGAGCCCCGCATTGCGCTCGCGCCCGAGCGAAACGCGGCGAGCCTCGTGCGCACAGCCCTCACCCTTGCGCGGGAACAAACCGATACGCAATTCGATTGACGCCCCGCCGCGTTTTCGTTTGATGGGTGGCGGACAAGCGAAGCATCGCAGTGCAGGACGGGGAGGTTCAGCCCATGCAAACCACGCCCAGGAACGGCGATGAGAGCGAATCCGCCTCAACCAAGCCGGATGACAATGCCCGTCCGAAGAAAACGCGCCCGCCGGTCGAGATCGATCTTCCGGCCGAATCAGCGCGCGAAATGGAGGCCGAGAAGGCCGAGCCGGCTGCCGCGCCTGCGGGAGAGCCGCGCCTGCCCGAGCAGCCGGCCATCGAAACCCAGCCCCCGCCCGCGCCCGCCAAACCCGCCATGGCCATGCCCCTGCTGCTCGCTCTTGTTGCCGGCATAGCCGGCAGTCTCGGCGTAGAGGCTTTGCTCGGCGGCTCTGATCCGAAACTCAACAGCGCCCTCGATCAGCGCCTTGCGCGGCTGGAACAGGTGAAGCCGCCCACCGCTCCCGCCCTTCCCGCCGAACTCACCGATCGCCTGGCGAAGGCCGAGAAGGCTCTCGCCGAGGTCGCGCCGCGCGAACAGGCCTTGCAGGCGGAAATCATGCGCCTCGCATCTCAGCTGAAAACCCTCGCGGAACGCCCTGTGGCGACAGGTTCGCCCAGTGCCGGCCCCGCCCCGGAGACCACCGCCGAGTTCGAGCGCCTGCGCGGCGCGGTCGAGGCCGCGACGAAGCAGGCGGAGGAGCAGATTGCGCGTTTCACCGGGCTCAACGACCAGATCGCGACGCTTGCGAAAGCGGTCGCCTCGGCCAATGGCGAACTCGCACGCGCTTCCGCCGCAGCCGTGGTGAGCCAGAACCTCGCCGAGAGCTTCCAGCGCCATGAGGCTTTGGGCGGCGCAATCGAGGCCCTGAAGGCTTTGGGCGTTGCCGCCGATCGGCTCGCACCTCTTGCGGCCTATGCGCAGAACCCGCCGCCCTCGCTCGCGGGCCTCGGCACCGAATTGCGCGACCTCGCGAAAGCCAGCGCCGAGGCTGGCACAGGCCAGCAGGGCGATTTCCTCTCCCGCCTGCGGCAAGGCGCGGCCTCGCTCGTTGAGGTGCGACGCACGGGGGAGATCACCGGCACGGATGACGCCGCCCATCTTGCACGCGCCGAGCAGGCCCTGGGCCGCGGCGATCTTTTAACCGCGATCACCCTCGTCGGCCGTCTCTCCGCGCCGCGTGCCGAGCGTTTCGCGGGCTGGAAGGCGAAGGCCGAGGCCCGCGCCAAGGCCGACGCCGCCATTCGCCAGATTCGGCAGGAGAGCCTGGCCGGGCTTGCCCGCGCCGCCGCTCCGGCAAAGCCGTGAGGACGCCCGCATGCTGAAACTGCTTGCCTTCTTCCTTCTGCTCCTGGCGCTTGCCTTCGGTTTTGCGCAGGTGGCGGAAACGCCGGGCCATGTGTTGCTGCAATGGGGCGAAACCGAATATCGCGTGAGTCTGCTCGTCGGCCTTGCGGGGCTGCTCGCGGGTTTCGTCGCGCTGATGATTCTCTGGTCGCTTTTGCGGCTGATCTTCCGCCTGCCGAGCCTCATCGGCCTCGCCAACCGCATGCGCAAACGCGAAAAGGGCCAGCTCGCCGTGGCACGGGGCCTTGTGGCCGTGGGCGTGGGCGACCGGCGGCAGGCCGAGCGCCATGCGCGCGATTCCGAACGCCTGCTCGGCAATGAGCCGCTGGCCCTTCTGTTGAAGGCGCAGACCGCGCAGCTCGCGGGCAACGAGAAGGGCGCGGAACTCGCCTTCAAGGCGATGCTGGACAGCCCGGATACCCACGGCCTCGGCCTGCGTGGCCTCTTCGTGGAAGCCACGCGTCGAGGCGATGGCGAGGCAAGCCGCAT
>JADCCH010000381.1 GCA_020252865.1 Methylobacterium sp. | reverse complement strand
CACGACCCAGGAAGTTGACTTCCTGCAGCGTCACTTCGGCAAGGAATCCTTCCGAGGTCGAATAGCCGCCGGCGATCGAGAAGCTGCCGGTCGCCTTGTCCTGCACATCGACATTCACCACCACCCGATCCGGCGCGGAGCCCGGCTCGGTCGTGACGCGGATCGACTGGAAGAAGTCGAGATTGCGCAGGCGGCGCTCGGCGCGGTCGATCGCGGCGCGGTTGAAGGCGTCACCCTCGCCCACGTCGAATTCCCGGCGAATGACGTAGTCGCGCGTGCGCGTATTGCCGCGGATCACGATGCGCTCGATGTAGGCGCGCGCACCTTCCTCGACCGAATAGACGATGCGGACGGTCTGATCGGCCGGATTGCGCTCGCCGCGCGGACGAACCTGCGCGAAGGCATAGCCGCGCTGCGCAACCGCACGGGACAGCGCATCGACGGACTTCTCGACATCGACGGCATTATAGGTCTGGCCGGCGCGGGTATAGACCTGACGACGCAGGTCATCGACGCTGATATCGGCAATGCGCGACTCGACATCGACCGCCGAGACCGAATAGCGCGGACCTTCCTCCACGACGATATTGATCACATAGCCATTGAGAGCGGTGTCAAGCTCGGCGCTCGAGGAGACAACGCGGAAATCGGCATAGCCATTGCGCAGGTAGAAGCGGCGAATGGCCTCGAGGTCGGCGGCAATGCGATCCGGATCATAGACATCCGAGCTTTTCAGGAAGCTCAGGAAGTTCGATTCGGTCGTCGACATCACGCCCTTCAGGCGGCTGGCGCCATAGACGTTATTGCCCTGGAAATTGATCGCGGCCACGCCGGTCTTGCCACCTTCACTGATGCGGAAGGTCACGTCCACGCGGCCATCGGCCGTCGGGGTGATCTCGGCCCGCACCTCAGCGGCGGCACGGCCGGCCCGCGCATAGATGTCACGGATGCGCTGCACATCCTGATCGATCATCGTCTGGCTGAAGGGGCCGCGCGAGCGGGCCTGGATTTCGCCGGAGAGCTGTTCGGCCTTGAGACGGGAATTGCCCACGAAAGTTACGCGGTTGATCGACTGGTTCTCGACAACCCGGACGACGACGCCCGCGCCGGAACGGGTGATCCGCACATCCTGGAAGAGACCGGTGGCGTAGAGATCCTTGATCGCCTGGTCGATCCGCGCCGCATTATAGCTTTCGCCAGGAGCCAAGGTCAGGAAGGAGCGGATCGTATCCGCCTCGACGCGGCTGTTGCCCTGAACGACAACGCTCTGCTGCGCAACGGCCGGCACGGTGCTCAGGAGCACCAGGGCCGCCATGATGGCGAGAAGGCCTTTTCGAACCGAACCCATCATCCCGTCCCAACCGAAAACAGACATCTTCAAGTACCCTGTCGCTGCGGCCTTCCGAGACCCGGTCCCACGGAAACACGGAAAGACCTGCATCCAAGGATGCATTCCCACTCCCTTTTGCTTCTAACCAACAAATCGGTCAATGCAATCAGGAAACGGCGCGTGGTTACGAAATCCTAACATCCGTGCCCCTCGCGCAACGCGGGCGGGAAGCCGGAAAAGCCTGCGCGATCAGAAGGCAAGCCCGGTCAAGTGCATGATGTCATTCCATGTCGAGAACAGCATCAGCGCCAGAACGAGGACAAACCCCACCCGGAAGCTCCATTCCTGCGCCGTCGCGCTCACGGGGCGGCCACGCAGCGCTTCAGCGGCGTAAAACACGAGATGGCCACCATCCAGCATGGGAATCGGCAGCAGGTTGATAAAGCCGATCGAGATCGAAAGGATGCCCGCGAGCATCAGCAGCGGACCGATTCCCGATTCGGCGACCTTGCCCGAGACATACCCGATGCGGACAGGCCCCGAGAGCTGGTCGGCCTTCTCGCGGCCGGCCGCAAGGCCGGTGATGTAATGCACCGTGCGGTCGATCACGAAATAGATTTCACCCGCCGCCGTGCCGGCCGCCTCCATCGGGCCATAGCGCCGCTGGAAAAGATCTTCGGGCAGGTTCGATGCGATGAAGCCCATGATCGGGCGACGCTCTGTGCCCAGCACGGTCTTGCGCGTCATGATGCGCGGTGTGGCCGAGAGTTCGAGTTCGCGTGCATCCCGCTCCACGCGGAATGTGAGTTCCTTGCCCTCGGAGAGCGAGACGCGCCGCACCACATCCTCGAAGCTCACCATCTCGACGCCATTGATCGCGAGAACGCGGTCGCCAGGCATGAAGCCGGCCGCTGCGGCCGGGCTGTTATCGGCCACGCCCGCGACCACCGGCTGCACCTGGGTGCGGCCCACGAGCGAGAAGCTCGCCATGAAGATCACGAAGGCGAGGAGAAAATTCGCGAGCGGGCCCGCAGCAACGATCGCGGCGCGGCGCGCCACCGATTGGTGCGGGAAGGAATCGCTGCGCTCCGCGACCGGCATGACGTCCAGCGCATGATGATCGGGCATGCTCGCCGCATTGGCGTCACCCTTGAACTTCACGAAGCCTCCCAGCGGAATCGCGGAGATCGCCCATTCCGTGCCATGCTTGTCATAGCGGCGGAACAGGCGCGGGCCGAAGCCCAGCGAGAAGGTCTCGACTTTCACGCCGAAATATCGACCCACCAGGAAATGACCCATCTCGTGGATGAAGACCACCAGCGCCAGCACGAAAAGGAACGGGAGCAGATATCCGAAAAACGAGAGCAGGAAATCAAGGCTGCTGACGAACGAGGAGGGCAAGCGGGGTCACCTGGGTTGGGTCGGACTGGAGGACGGAGATTAACGCGTCATTAAGGTTTTGTTGCCACTCCCATGGCTCGCGCACAAGGCGGAAACATGGCATTTCTGGAGGCATGGTTAAGGGTGAGGGCGCTTACCAGCTCGTGAGCAGGCCGCCCGCTGCATTCTGCACCCCTCCCCGCCACAATCCGATGGCCGCCGCGAGAATCGCCGCAAAGAGGAAGGCGTCGAGCCGGTCCATGAAGCCGCCATGGCCGGGAATGAGATGGCCGGAATCCTTCACGCCGAACCGCCGCTTCATGTGGCTTTCGAAGAGGTCGCCCGCCACGGAGACCAAAGCCAGCACACCGCAGAGCAGGATCAGCGCAAGGGAGAGCGGCAAGCCCGCGACGCGCAGCACCAGCATGCCGGCGAAGATGCCTGTCAGCAGGCCGCCCGCAAATCCCGACCAGGTCTTGTTGGGCGAGATTCGCGGCGCGAGCTTGGGCCCGCCCAGCGCTCGACCCGTGAAGTAAGCGCCGATATCCGTTCCCCAGACAATCGCGAAGAGGGCGAGGACGGCCACCAGCCCGTGGGAATCGGAGAGGCGCAAAACCAGCATCGAGACGATGAGCCCTCCCGCATAGAGCATGCCGCTCGCCTGCCAGCGCCGGTGCGCGAGCCCCGCGCGCGACACGGCCAGAAGGAAGGCCAGGAAAAGGCCCGCGAGCCAGGGCAGGCCCGCAGGCAAGGACCATCCGGCCAGCAAGGCCCCGGCAATGGCCAGTGCCAGGGCTGCGAGCAGCGCGACGCCCGGCACCATGCTCCAATGGAAGCCCGGCGGCGGGCTGCCCGGCCGGCTCCGTGCGATCGTGAACCATTCGAGATAGACCATCACCGAGAGTGCGGCCCACACGCCGGCAAATAGCCAGCCTCCCAACAAGGCGCTGCCCAGCGCGCCCGCGGCGAGCACGATGGCGGACAGGATGCGGGGTTTCAGATCATTCGGACGGACCGACGGTTTCGGGGCGGGCTCCCGCCCGCCGGACGCCGCCATCACACGCCCCCGAAACGCCGCTGGCGCCGGGCGAACTCACCCAGGGCTTCGTCGAAGGCGGCGGCGTCGAAATCCGGCCAGAGGCAGGGCAGGAACACGAATTCCGCATAGGCCGCCTGCCAGAGCAGGAAATTCGAGATGCGCTGCTCCCCCGAGGTGCGGATGATCAGATCGGGATCGGGAAGGCCCCCGGTATCCAGCGCGGCACCGATGCGTTCCGGCGTGATGTCGGCCGGCGCCATCCGCCCGGCCTGCACCTCCTGCGCCAGAAGCCGCATGGTCCGCGCCATTTCCTGACGCGCGCCATAATTGAACGCGACCACCAGGGTGATACCGGTATTGCCAGCCGTCGTGTTCTCGGCATCCTCGAGCAAAGCCATGATTTCCGGCGCGAGGCCTTCGCGCTCGCCGATGATGCGGATCAGCACATTCGCGCGGTGCAATTCGGCGAGGTCGGAGCGGATGAAGAAGCGCAGCAGGCGCATCAGTTCCGAGACTTCGGCCTCCGGGCGCAGCCAGTTCTCGGTGGAGAAGCTGAAGAGCGTGAGGATCTCGATCCCGCGCTCGCGGGCGAGGCGCACGAGGCGCCGCACGGCTTCCACGCCGGCCCGATGCCCGGCCACTCGCGGCAGCGAGCGCTTTTCCGCCCAGCGGCCATTGCCATCCATGATCAACGCGACATGACGCGGCCGCCCTTCGGCTCCGCCGGCGACGGCAGGTTCCCCGATGGGTTGGGGGGAGGGCTGGGCCGACACGGGATCACTCCTGTCACGGTTTTAAGGGTCTGGGGCTTGGCTTCGCGCTTCTGCCCCCGGCATGAGGGACGATGCTCGGACGGAAGGCTGCAGCCTCAGACCTGCATGATTTCCTTCTCCTTGGCAGTGAGCGCGGCATCGATCTCGGCGATCACCTGATCGGTCGCCTTCTGTACCTGCTCGGAATTGCGGGCAGCATCATCCTCGCTCATGTCGCCGTCCTTTTCGAGCTTCTTGAGCACATCAAGGCCATCGCGGCGCACATGGCGGGCCGAGACGCGCGCGGCCTCCGCATATTTCTGCGCGACCTTCACCATTTCCTTGCGACGCTGCTCGTTGAGTTCGGGGATGCGCAGGCGGATGGTCTGCCCCTCGGTGGCCGGATTGAGGCCGAGATTGCTTTCGCGGATCGCCTTTTCCACCGCACCCACCATGCCACGATCCCAAACGGCAACCGACAGCATGCGCGGCTCCGGTACCGAGACCGTCGCCACCTGGTTCATCGGCATCCTGGAGCCATAGGCATCCACTTCGATCGGATCGAGCAGACTCGCCGAGGCACGGCCCGTGCGCAGCGACGAGAGATCCTTCTTCAAGGACTCGACCGAGCCGTGCATGCGCCGCTTGATATCGGCCATATCGAAGGTCACTTTCGCCATCTTTTCCTCCATGCGGGCCAAAACCCGCAAAGTTCACAGGCGGGCCATGTCAGGGAAACCCAAATCGGCGGCCCCCCTGCCCGGCCGGTCGGCGAGGGGACCTTGCCGACCTGTTTCCCGCAGCACTTCTGGTTCATTCCTGCCTTCCTTGTCGGAAAGGGGGTGAAAGATCAAGCGAGCCCTAGACCGAAACCAGCGTCGAGCGGCCCTTGCCGGTGAGCACCGCCGCGATCGAACCCGGCTCGTGGATCGAGAAGACCACGATGGGCAGCTTCGCATCGCGCGCGAGGGCAAAGGCAGCCATATCCATCACCTTCAGGTCCCGGCGCAGCACCTCGTCGAAACTCACGGTCTCGTAACGGGTCGCATTCGGGTCCTTGCGCGGATCGGCGCTATAGACGCCGTCGACCTGCGTCGCCTTCATCAGCACGTCGCATTCGAGTTCGGCCGCGCGGAGGGCACCGCCCGTATCGGTGGTGAAGAACGGATTGCCCGTGCCGCCCGCGAGCAGCACGATGCGCCCCTTGGGCAGATGATCCATCGCCTGCTGGCGCGTGTAGGTTTCCACCACGGAGGGCATCGCCACGCCCGACATCGCGCGGGCCGGCTGGCCCAAAGCGGCCAGCTGCGCCTCGAGCGCGATCACGTTCATCACCGTGCCGAGCATGCCCATGGAATCGGCCGCGGGGCGCGAGAGGCCCATGCCGTGCATCTGCGCGCCACGGAAGATGTTGCCGCCTCCCACAACCACCGCAACCTCGACCCCCAGGGCAGATGCCTCGATCAGGTCCTCGGAAATCTGCTTCACGGTCGGCTGGTGGATGCCGAATGCCTCCGGACCCAGCAGCGCCTCGCCCGAGAGCTTCACCAGCGCGCGCTTGAAGATCGGAACGCCCGCCTCGCCCGTTGCGCCCATGCCGAATCTCCTCCCCTCGCCGGTCCCCCGTCCTACAAGAAAGGCGGCTCTCGCGAACCGCCTTTCGATCTTTTCAAACCGGAAATTTCGTCGACTGTGATCAGCCACCCGCCGCCGCCGCGACTTCCGCCGCGAAATCCGTGGTTTCCTTCTCGATTCCCTCGCCGAGCGCATAGCGCACGAAGCCCTTGAGCACGACCGGCGCACCAACCGTCCTGGCGGCCTCGTTCACGGCCTGCAGCACGGTCTTGCCGGGATCATGGATGAAAGGCTGGTCGACGAGACAGACTTCCTTGAAAAAGGTCTTCAGGCCCGATTCCACGATCTTCTCGATCACATTGTCCGGCTTGCCGGTCGCCTTGGCCTTCTCGGCCAGCACATTGCGCTCGCGCGCGATCACGGCCGGATCGACGCTGGCGCTGTCGAGCGCCACCGGGTTCGCCGCCGCGACATGCATCGCGACCTGTTTGCCGATGGTCGCCAGCGAGTCCGCATTGCCGGTTGATTCCAGCGCGACGATCACGCCGATCTTGCCGAGGCCATCCCCCACCGCATTGTGGAGATAGCTCGACACCACGCCCGAAGAGACCTGGAGTGACGCCGCGCGACGCAGCGACATGTTCTCGCCAATGGTGGCGACGAGGTTGGCAATCGCCTCCTGCACGGTGCCGCCTCCCGGATAGGAGGCCGACTTGATCGTCTCGACATCGGAGCCGACCTTAAGCGCCACGCCGGCCGTGTTGCGCACCAGCGCCTGGAAGGCATCGTTGCGCGCCACGAAATCGGTCTCGGAATTGAGCTCGACCACCACGGCCTTCGGGCCGGCTGAGGCGATGCCCACGAGGCCTTCAGCCGCCACCCGGCCGGCCGTCTTGGCGGCCTTGGCGAGGCCCTTCTTGCGCAAAAGGTCGATCGCGGCTTCCATGTCGCCGCCTGTCTCGTTCAAGGCGGCTTTGCAATCCATCATGCCTGCGTCGGTCTTTTCGCGCAGTTCCTTCACCATGCTCGCGGTGATTTCCGCCATGTTGGTCGTCCTTGTCGAATGAGTAGCGGGAGTTGGGCTGCCCCAACTCCCGGAAAAGCCGGGTGGCGTGATGACGCCGCCGGAACGCGGGGTCAGGCTTAAGCGGCGAGTGCGCGGGCCGTATCGAGCCAGCCATCGCGCGCGGCGCGGCCGTTCAGCTTGAGTTCGGCGTCGAGCGCCGCGACATCAGCCTCCGACATGGCTGCGAGCTGCCAGAAGTGGAAGATGCCGTATTCGTTGAGCTTGGTCGCGAGTTGCGGGCCCACGCCGCCGAGCTTCGAGAGATCATCCGGTGCGCCCTGCGGCGCCGCGAGGCGCTGGAAGCCTTCGGACGAAGGGGCAACCGGCAGGGCTTCCGCCATCGGGTTGACCGAAGCGCCGACATCCACGCCGAGCGAGGACTGGCTGCGCGAGATGCCATCGATCGCCGCACGGCTCACGAGGTCGCAATAGAGCTGGATCGCGCGGCCGGCATCGTCATTCGCCGGAACCGGGAAGGTCACGCCATCCGGATCGCAGTTGGTGTCGACGATCGCCACAACCGGGATGTTCAGGCGCCTGGCCTCCTGTATCGCGAGTTGCTCCTTGTTCGTGTCGATCACGAAGATCAGATCGGGCGTGCCGCCCATATCCTTGATGCCGCCGAGCGCACGGGTGAGCTTCTCCTGCTCGCGGGTGAGCAT
>JADCCH010000380.1 GCA_020252865.1 Methylobacterium sp. | reverse complement strand
GTTGCCGATGGCGAAGGCGGAAACCAGCATGGCGGCCGAGGCTTCCGGCCATCCCATCCGCAAGCCATGGATGGAGAGCTGCGTGAAGGCACCGATCTCGATCGCACCGACGGTGAGGGCGGCGAGCGTCGCCGCCGGGGCGAGCCGCACGAAGCTCAGGACCGAAGCGCGCGGCGAGCCATGCACCTCAGCCGCACGCGAGCCGATGAGCCGCAAGGGCATGAGGCCGGTGAGAATCAGAACGGCTGTAGCGGCATAGGGCAACATGCCCTGCGTGCCCGTCACGGTCAGCATCAGCGGGCCGATTGCGAAGCCCAGGGCCAGCGCGGTCGCATAGGCCCCCATGATCAAGCCGCGCCGCATCGGGTTGGCTGCCGCGCTGATCCAGTATTCGGAGAGCACGAACAGGGTGCCGATCGAGGCGCCGAGCATGAAGCGGAACGCCGCCCAGACCCAGAGATTGGGCAGGGCCCAGAAGGCGAAATGCAGCCCGGCCGCGAGCAGCAGCATGGTTGCCACCAGCCACTTGACGCCGAAGCGCGCGGCGAGGCGCGGCACGAAGGGCACGAACAGGAGGTTGCCGACACCGGCCAGCGTGGCCGTGAGCCCGGCAATGGTCGAGGGCGTGCCCCAGCGCTCCATTTCCAGCGCGAGCAGCGGCCCGGACACGCTGAGTGAAACCCCGACCAGCGTCACGATCGCGACAGCGGAGAGGATCACGCGGAGGCGTTCGGCGGCATTCAGTTCCGTTTCCGGGGCAGGCTGGCCGGCGGGTTTTGTCATGCTAGGTTTCTCGCACGATTCGAATGACAGAAAGGCGCAATCTTTGCGCATTCTCCCGGTTCTTCTGGCTCTCCTGTCCGGCATGCTCCCCGCTTTCGCGCAAGGCAGCGGCTTCACCCTGTTCGGCAACCGCGATTTCGAGATGGACGGGGTGCAGGGGGATGGCGGCAAGATGATGCGCATGCGCTATCTCGCCGAGCGTCGCATCTTGCGCATCGAGGCGCTCGACGGCTCCGGGCAGGTCATGCTGCGGGATCTTGCGAAGGGCGATGTGCTCATCCTCGTGCAGGAGGGGCGGCAGGGCATCTATGGCAGCCGGGGGCGACCGATCATCGGGATGGCCATCGTTCCGGGCGAGGCCACGCGCGAGGTGGCCGGCGAAACCTGTCGCGAAGCCCGCGTGAACGGCGCGACCATCTGCCTCTCGGTTGATGGCATTCCGCTCGTGACGGAGGAGGGGGGCACCCCGATCCGCGCCATCCGCCTCCTGCGGCAGGCGCAGAACCCCGCGCTCTTCACCGTGCCGAAGGATGCGAAGATCCAGCCCATGCCAGGCTCGAACGCGCCGGTGCCGGGTGTTCCATTCTAAAGCATTTTCCGATCAAGTGGATACCGGTTGATCGAAGAAAATGCGATCAAGAAAAAAAAACAGAGAGCGGCCGTTCTGATTCATTCAGATGGGAAAATGCTCGGAAATCGTGTCGGGCGTCGTGGAACCCGGCCCGCGCCAGATCCATCCGAACGGAATTCAGATCAGGTTCCGCTCCATGCTGCCGCGGCGCTCGCAATAAAAAGGAATCGCGGGTTCGCTTCCCGTGGCGCGGGCCTCGATCCAGCCCTGCAATTCGCCGAGCATCACGCGGGTAATGACCGGCAGCGGCAGGTCCTTCGTCTCGTCGAGCGTGAGCCAGGCGAGTTCGGTCAATTCGCTGTCGGGCGTGACGATATCCGGAACCTGATGGGCGATCGCGGTGGATTCCACGACGAAAAAGCGCGTATCGAACCTTTTGGGACGGCGCGGCGGCGTGATGGCGCGGGCGATATAGGTGAGCACCGAGAGATCGGGCAGGTGGCCCGTTGCCGTGAATTCGCCCCATGGGCCGGCGAGGTGCGGAGCATCGCCGGCCTTGCGGCCGATCACGATGCCGGTTTCCTCGAAAGTCTCGCGGATGGCCGCGAGCGCAAGTCGCCTCATGCGCGAGGGGTTCGCGCCAGGGCTCGCGAGCATCAGCCGCTGGAGTGTCGCCTCATCCAGCATTCCCGCCACCGGCACACGCGCATCGCCCGATTCCGAGCGCCCGCCGGGAAACACGAACACATCGGGCATGAAGCGGTGGTTCTTGTGGCGCCGGCCCATGAGCAGGCGTGGCTCGCGCCCCGTGCGATCGAGGATGATCAGCGTCGCGGCATCCACCGGCCGGCCGGATTTCCCGGCATGGCGGCGGGCTTCACGATTGAGAAGCTCCAGGCATTCAGGCGGTGTCGGCAGGCTGGTCACGGCGATCAGCCCTTTGCCGGCATGTCGTGGATGTCGCCGGCGGGGTCGAAGCCATGCAGGCGCAAGGCCCATTGATAGGCGATGGTCGCGCCCTTCACGGGCTGGATCAGCGCCATCGTGAGAGCGGTCGTCAGCGAGAGCCAGATGAGCATGTGCATCCAGTCCGGCCAGTTCGTGCTGCGTTCGAACACCAGGAACAAGGGCACGATGATATGCCCGACGATCATGATCGTGATGTAGGGCGGAAGATCATCGGCGCGATGACCCGAGAATTCCGCGCCGCACGCGTCGCATTCCGGCTTCACCTTCAGGAACTTGCCGAAAAGCCTGCCTTCGCCGCAAGCGGGGCAACGACAAAGGAAACCGCGGCCGATCGCCTGTTTCCAGTCGCGCGGGGCCTCGCTCGGAGGGGCGTTTGCTCGGTCGTTCCAGTTGCTCATCACTCGTCCTCGAAGCGGAAATCACCAACGCCGCGCGGTTCGTCGCGCCCGGGGCCTTTTTCACGGCGCATATTCCGGCGGGTTTGCCGCCGCTCGCGCGGATCATCGCGTGGGCGGAGGCGCGAACGACCGCGGCTCACCTTCACATAGCGCCCCTCGCTCAGCATTTCAAAGCGCAGCGCCCCCGCAAATGGGAGGGCCTCGACGAGCCGCACCTTGACTGCATCGCCGAGGCGGAAACTCTCGCCCGTCCGCTGGCCAACGAGCGCATGGGCGGCCTCGTCATGGATGAATCGCTCCTCCCCGAGTGTGGAAATCGGAACGAGGCCATCGGCCCCCGTGCGATCCAGCCGGATGAACAATCCGGCGCGCGTAACCCCCGTCACGCGACCGGAGAAGCTCGCGCCGACCTGTTCGGCCAGGAACTGCGCGATGAGCCGATCCGCCGTCTCGCGCTCTGCCGCCATGGCGCGGCGCTCGCAAGCCGAGATGTCCTCGCCGAGCTTCTTCATCGCATCCGGCATGGTATCCGGCAGGCCATCATCGCCGAAGGCATGTGCGCGGATCAGCCCGCGATGCACGATGAGATCGGAATAGCGGCGGATGGGCGAGGTAAAATGCGCGTAGCGGCGCAGGTTCAGCCCGAAATGACCGATATTCTCCGGCGCATATTCCGCCTGCGCCTGGCTGCGCAGAATGATCTCGTTGGTCAGAACCTCGTTCGGGCTGTCCTTCACCCGCGCGAGAATACGGTTGAAGAGGGTCGGCCGTACCGCGCCCTGCTTCGGCAGGGTGATGCCCACGGTATCGAGAAAGTCGCGCAAGACCTGCATCTTCTCGAGGCTCGGCGCATCATGCACCCGGTAGAGCAGGGGAACACGCGCCTTCTCCAGCGTTTCCGCCGCGCAGACATTCGCGAGGATCATGAATTCCTCGATCAGCCGATGCGCATCGAGGCGCTCGGGAAAGATCACATCCGTCACGAGGCCCTGGTTGTCGAGCATCAGCTTGCGCTCGGGCAGGTCGAGATTGAGCGGCTCGCGGGCGTCGCTTGCGGCCTTGAGCACGGCATAGGCACCGTAAAGCGGCTTCAGCACGGGCTCCAGCAACGGGCCGGTGATTTCATCCGCGATGCCGTCGATGGCCGATTGCGCCTGCGGATAGGCGATCTTCGCTGCGGAACGCATCAGCACGCGGTGGAAGGAATGGGCGCGGCGCATGCCATGCCTGTCGACCATAACCCGCAATCCCATGGCCGCACGGTTCACGCCGGGCTTCAGCGAACAGAGGTTGTTCGAAATAGGCTCCGGCAGCATCGGTACGACGCGATCCGGGAAATAGACCGAATTGCCGCGCAACCGCGCCTCGCGATCGAGCACCGAGCCGGGCCGGACATAGGCCGCAACATCGGCGATCGCGATATGGAGGATATAGCCGCCGGGATTTTCGGGGTCGGGATCGGCCTCGGCATGCACCGCG
>JADCCH010000038.1 GCA_020252865.1 Methylobacterium sp. | reverse complement strand
GAGGTTCCCTCCGGCGAGAAAATCATCGAATTTCCGCTTGCCGAACAGAAGCGCCTCACGGGTCTCGACGTGTCGATGACCGAGATGCGCGTCATCCTCGAGAAGCTCGGCTTCTGGATGTCCGGCTCCGCGCCGGTTGCGAAGGTTGCCGTGCCGAGCTGGCGTCCGGATATCGAGGGCAAGGCCGATATCGTCGAGGAGATCACCCGCATCGTCGGGCTTGATTCCGTGCCGCTCAATCCCATCCGCCGGGTGGATGAGGTGCACAGGCCGGTGCTGACCCTGCTGCAGACGCGCAGCCGGACAGCGCGCCGTGCGCTGGCCATTCGCGGACTTGTGGAGGCGGTCACCTGGTCCTTCATTTCCGAGGCGCAGGCGAAGCTGACGGGCGGGGGCAAGCCGCAACTGAAGCTCGCGAACCCGATCGCGGCAGACCTCTCCGATATGCGTCCGAGCCTGCTGCCGGGCCTGCTCGCGGCGGCCCAGCGCAACGCCGATCGCGGCTATCCGGATGTCGCCTTGTTCGAAGTGGGCCAGATTTTCCTTGGCTCGGGCGAGAATGACCAGCGGATCGCGGCCGCCGGCGTGCGGCGCGGCCTCGCGGGCTCTTCCGGCACCGGCCGCCACTGGTCGGGCTCGCCGGAAGCCTCGCTGGATGATGTGAAGGCCGATGTGATGGCCCTGCTCGCGGCGCTGAACATCCCCACGGGTGGCCTGCAGGTGAAAGCCGGCGGCCCATCCTTCCTGCATCCCGGACGCTCGGCCACACTCGGCTTCGGGCCGAACCTCATCGGCTGTTTCGGCGAAATCCATCCGCGCGCGGCGGAATCCCTGGGTGTCGAGCCGCGCGCCGTGATGTTCGAGATCAGCCTCGATGCACTGCCCGCGCCAAAGAAGAAGCCCACCAGGGCCAAGGCAAGACTCGAGCTTGCAGCGCTGCAGCCGGTCAGCCGTGATTTCGCCTTTCTTGTGGATCAAAAGATCGAATCCGAGATGATTCTCAAGATCGCCCGCGGGCTTGATCGTGCGTTGGTTTCTGATGTCTCGATCTTCGACCGTTACGCGGGCAAGGGGATCGAGCCAGGCAAGGTTTCCCTCGGCGTTGCGGTGACGTTGCAGCCGCGCGACAGGACGCTGACGGATGCCGAGATCGAGGCCTTCTCGACGAAACTCGTCAGTGAAGTGCAGGCAAAGACAGGCGCAGTTCTGCGTGCCTGACTGTGAAGGGTGAATGGAATGGCTGGCAAACTGGCTTGTGTGAGACGGCTTCTGATCATTCTGGCCCTTGCCGGGGCGGCGCAGATATCGGGCACCAGCCTTCTTTCCGCGAGAGAGAATTGCGAGCGGTATCAGAGCCCTTTCCAGTATAATGAATGCTTGGCCCGGCAGGCACCGGGCCGTGCGGCCCGCTCAACACGCACGATGGGCACGGGCGGTGCCGATCCCGAGGCCACCGTTCCCGCCCGCCGCCGCCACGCCGGCGCGGGCACCGAGACCCGCCCGGGCGTGGCCTTCCAGCGCCATCGGAGCGGACGCGTCCGGGCGGTGATCGATCCATGGTCGGGCACGCGCGGCGTCGCCGCTGGCAAGGCGCGTCGGCGCTGATCTCCCAGTCGTCGCAAGTTCAGTATTCAAACGTCTCGAAGCGCATATCCAGCGCATCGACCAGCAGGAGCTTGCCCAGCAGAGGCGTGCCGAACGGCGTGATCTGCCGGATCACCTCCACCGCCTGCAATGAGCCGATCACCCCGCACAGCGCACCGAGAACCCCCGCTTCCGAGCAGGTGGGAATGGCGCCCGCCGGCGGTTTTTCGGGATAGAGATCGCGATAGCCCGGCCAGTTCGTGCCATTCGGGCGCATATCGAAGGGGCGGAGCGTGGTGAGAGAGCCGTGCATCTCGTTCACGGCGGCTGTCACCAGAGGTTTCTTCGCCGCAGCACAGGCATCGGCCAAGAGATAGCGCGTGTCGAAATTGTCCGAACCATCGGCGATCACATCGTAATCGGCAACGAGCGCCGCCGCATTCTCCGCCGTCAGCCGCATCGCATGAGGCACGACGCGGATCCCCGGATCCAGCGCGGAGACGGCCTCGCTGGCGCTTGCCACCTTGGATTTTTCAAGGTCGTCCACGGCATGGATCACCTGCCGTTGCAGGTTCGAGAGCGATACCGTGTCATCATCCACGATTCCGAGCGTGCCCGCTCCCGCCGCCGCGAGATAGAGCAGCAGCGGCGAGCCAAGCCCGCCCGCGCCAATCACCAGCACTTTCGCGGCGCGCAGCCGCTGCTGGCCCGGCCCGCCGATATGGCGCAGCACGATGTGGCGGGCGAAACGGGTCAATTCATCAGGAGTGAGCATCGATCCATCAAAAGAATGCGCGTGGTTTCAGGCCTTTTGCCTGTCTCGGCCGTTGCCACGGTCCGCATAACTTTTATAGAAGCGCGCATCCTCCTTGGGAATGCCGGGAATGTCAGGCCGGCTTCTCCCGCAGAAAATTCCGGGCGCGCGCATGGCCAAATCCGAGATCAAGAAAGTGGTTCTCGCCTATTCGGGCGGGCTCGATACCTCCGTCATCCTGAAATGGCTCCAGACCACGTATGGGTGCGAGGTGGTGACGTTTACCGCCGATCTCGGGCAGGGCGAGGAACTCGGCCCTGCGCGCGACAAGGCGCTGCTGCT
>JADCCH010000379.1 GCA_020252865.1 Methylobacterium sp. | reverse complement strand
TATTCCGACCATTGCGGCCATGGCGTCATCGCGCTCGCCACCGCTGCGGTGCAGCTCGGCTGGGTGCTGCCGGAAGCGCCGGAGACGCGGGTGGGGATCGACGCGCCCTGCGGCTTCATCGAGGCCTTCGTGGGGTGGAATGGGAGCCGCGTCACCGGCGTGCGCTTCCTCAACGTGCCGAGTTTCCTGCTTCTCCGGGATGTGAGCGTGGAAACCCCGAGCTTCGGCCGCGTGACAGGCGACATTGCCTTCGGCGGCGCGTTCTATTTCTACACTTCGGGCGCGCCGCATGGCCTCGCGATCCGCGAACATGAGGTCGAGCGGCTCATCCGCTTCGGGGCGGAGGTGAAGGCGGCGGCGAACCGCGCCTTCCCCGTGCAGCACCCGGATATCCCCGAGATCAACCACATCTACGGCACGATCATCGACGGACCCCCGCGCCATGCCGGCTCCACGCAGGCCAATTGCTGCATCTTCGCGAATCGCGAGGTCGATCGCTCGCCCACCGGTTCGGGCACGGCGGGGCGCGTGGCGCAACTCGTGGCGCGCGGCGAACTGGCATTCGGAGCCGGGATCATGAACGAATCGATCATCGGCTCGGTCATGCGCGGCAAGGCGATCGCGAAGGCCCGTTGCGGCCCGCATGAGGGGGTGATCCCGGAGGTTTCGGGCACGGCGCATCTCGCCGGCCTCGCGCATTGGATCATCGATCCCGACGATCCGCTGAGGCATGGTTTTCTGGTGCGGTGAGGCGGTTTACTCCGCCGCCTTCATATAGGCCGCCGGATCGTAATTGAGGATGGGCGCCAGCCAGCGCTCGACCTCCCGGATATCCATGCCCTTGCGGTTGGCATAATCCTCGACCTGATCGCGCTCGACCTTGGCCACGCCGAAGTAATGGCTCTCGGGGTGGCTGAAATAGAGGCCCGACACGCTCGCGCCCGGCCACATCGCGTAGCTCTCCGTCAGCTTCACGCCGATGCGGCGCTCGGCTTCGAGCAGGCGGAGAAGCGTGCCCTTCTCGGTATGATCCGGCTGGGCCGGATAACCCGGCGCGGGGCGGATGCCATCATAAGGCTCGCCGTGGAGATCCTCGGGCCTGTAGGTCTCGGCCGCGCCATAGCCCCAGAATTCTTTCCGCACGCGTTCATGCATGCGCTCGGCGAAGGCTTCCGCGAGGCGATCGGCCAGCGCCTTCGCCATAATCGAGGAATAATCGTCGTTCTTGCCCTTGAGCTTGTCGGCGATGCGATCCTCGCCGATGCCTGCGGTGACCACGAACGCTCCGAGATAATCCGGAGCGACGCCCTCGGGTGCCACGAAATCCGAGAGGCAGGTATTCGGGCGGCCGTCACGCTTCGAAAGCTGCTGGCGCAGGCCGTGGAAGGTGGCGAGCACCTCCTTGCGGCTCTCGCCCGTGTAGAGGCGGATATCATCGCCTGACGCATTGGCCGGCCAGAAGCCGATGACGGCCTTCGCCTGGAACCAGCGCTCGTCGATGATGCGTTTCAGCATCGCCTGTGCATCTTCCCAGAGCGCGCGTGCCGCCTCGCCCTGCTTCTCGTCCTCGAGGATGGAGGGGAAACGGCCCCTCAGTTCCCAGGTCTGGAAGAAGGGCGTCCAGTCGATGTATTTCGCAAGCTCCGCGAGATCATAGGTCTGGAAGATGCGGGTGCCGCTGAAACTCGGCTTCGGTGGCTCATAGCCCTTCCAGTCGATCTTCAGCGCGTTCTCGCGCGCCTTCGCCAGCGGCAGGCGGAGTTTATCGGCCTCGGAGCGCGCATGCGCATCGGCCACCTTCTCGTATTCGCGGCGCAGTTCGCTCACGTAATTGTCGTTCTGCTCCGGGGAGAGCAGCGAGGAGACGACACCCACCGCGCGGGAGGCATCGGTGACATAGACCGCCTGCCCCGCGTGATAGGCCGGGTGGATCTTCACCGCCGTGTGCACGCGGCTGGTGGTGGCACCGCCGATGAGCAGCGGAATGGTGAAGCCCTCGCGCTCCATCTCGGCCGCGACATGCACCATCTCATCCAGGCTGGGCGTGATGAGGCCCGAAAGGCCGATGATATCGACCTTCTCCTTGCGCGCGGTTTCGAGAATCTTCTGGCTCGGCACCATCACGCCGAGGTCGATCACCTCGTAATTGTTGCACTGGAGAACGACGCCCACGATGTTCTTGCCGATATCGTGGACATCGAACTTCACCGTCGCCATCAGGATCTTGCCGGCGGCGGGCATTTCGGTGAGGCCCGAGGCGCGCTTTTCCGCTTCCAGGAACGGCTGGAGGTAGGCCACGGCCTGCTTCATCACGCGGGCGCTCTTCACCACCTGCGGCAGGAACATCTTCCCCGCGCCGAAGAGATCACCCACCACGTTCATGCCGGCCATGAGCGGACCTTCGATCACGTGCAGCGGCTTCTCGGCCTGCTGGCGCGCTTCCTCGGTATCGACCTCGATGAACTCGTTGATGCCGTTGACCAGCGCATGCTCCAGCCGCTTTTCCACGGTGAATTCGCGCCAGGCGAGATCCTGCCCCCTCGCGGCCACCTGCCCGTCGCCCTTGAAGCGGGGTGCGGCTTCCAGCAGGCGCTCGGTCGCATCCGCGCGGCGGTTCAGCACCACATCCTCGCACAATTCGCGCAGTTCGGGATCGAGCTGGTCATAGACCGCGAGCTGACCCGCATTCACGATGCCCATATCCATGCCGACCTTGATGGCGTGGTAAAGGAACACGCAGTGCATCGCCTCGCGCACGGGCTCGTTGCCGCGGAACGAGAAGGAGAGGTTCGAGACACCGCCCGAGACGTGCGCATGCGGCAGGTTCTGGCGGATGAACTCGGTCGCGTTGATGAAATCGACGCCGTAATTGTTGTGCTCCTCGATGCCCGTGGCCACCGCGAAGACGTTCGGATCGAAGATGATGTCCTCCGGCGGGAAGCCCACCTCCTCGGTGAGGATCCGGTAGGCGCGGGCGCAGATCTCGGCCTTGCGCTGATATGTGTCGGCCTGGCCCTTCTCGTCGAAGGCCATGACAACCACGGCGGCACCATAGGCGCGCACCTTGGCCGCCTCTTCCCTGAACTTCTCCACCCCCTCCTTCATCGAGATCGAGTTCACGATCCCCTTGCCCTGAATGCATTTCAGGCCCGCCTCGATGACATGGAACTTCGAGCTATCCACCATCACCGGCACGCGGGAGATATCGGGCTCGGCGGCGACAAGGTTCAGGAATTCCACCATCGCCTTCTCGCTGTCGAGCAGGCCCTCATCCATGTTCACGTCGATGATCTGCGCGCCATTGGCCACCTGATCGCGCGCGACATCCAGCGCTTCGGAAAGCTTGCCGTCCTTGATGAGCTTGCGGAACCTGGCCGAGCCCGTGACATTCGTGCGCTCGCCGACATTCACGAAGGGAATGGTCTCTTCGAGCGTGAAGGGCTCGAGGCCCGAAAGGCGCATCAGCGGCTTCACATGGGGAATGGGGCGCGGTTTCTTGCCCTTCACGGCCTCCGCCATCGCCTTGATATGCGCCGGCGTGGTGCCGCAGCAGCCGCCGACCACGTTCACGAGGCCGGAATCGGCGAATTCCGCGATCAGTGCGGCCGTCGCTTCCGGGCGCTCGTCATAAAGGCCGAATTCGTTGGGCAGGCCCGCATTCGGATAGGCGCAGATGAAGGCATCGGCCACGCGGGCGATTTCCGCGATATGCGCGCGCATTTCCTTCGCACCGAGCGCGCAGTTCAGCCCCACCGTGAAGGGCTCGGCATGGCGCAGCGAGTGCCAGAAGGCCGTCGGCGTCTGGCCCGAGAGCGTGCGGCCCGAGAGATCCGTGATGGTGCCGGAGATCATGATCGGCAATTCGTTGCCGGTCTCGGCGAAGATGGTCTTCGCGGCATAGACCGCGGCCTTGGCATT
>JADCCH010000378.1 GCA_020252865.1 Methylobacterium sp. | reverse complement strand
CTTTTTTTTTTTTTTTTATCGCATTTTCTTCGATCAACCGGTATCCACTTGATCGGACAATGCTCTCATCGGCCTCAGCGGCCGGAGCGCTCGTATTTTCTGAGGTAGGCATCTGCGAGGCGGCGTTCGTCTTCCGTGGCGACCGAACGGGCGCGGGCATTGAGCTCCACCACCCAGTCATCACGGCCTGGGAAGGCCTTGTTCGCGGCCACCTGCATCCACATCAGCCCGCGCGGGCCCTGACGGGGCACGCCATCGCCGTTGAAGAGCATCTGGCCCAAACGCGCCTGTGCCGGCACATGGCCCTTCTCGGCCGCGAGGTTGAACCAGCGCGCCGCCTGATGCAGATCGCGCGGGCCTGCCACCCCTTCGGAGAAGATGCGCCCCAGGTGATATTGCGCATCCGCATCGTCGAAATAGGCGGCGGCATAGTGGAACATCTCAGTGGCGCGGACCGGGTTGCGCTTCACACGCGAATTCGGGATACCCGCGAGATGATAGCCGCCGAGAGCCACGAAAGCCTGCGCCACCACGCGGGCATGCGGCGAATCCGGGCTCACATCCGCATGGCGGTTCGCGATCTCGGAGAAGTGCTGGTAGGCCTTGAGTTCATCGCGCCGCACGCCCTCACCCTCGGCATACATCCGGCCAAGCTTCCATTGCGCGGCGACATTGCCTTCGCGCGCGGCATAGCCCAGCGCCTGCACAGCCATTTCGGAATTGCCGCTGGAAAGGGCGTTGAGGCCCTCCCGCAGCGAGTCACCGATGGATTTGAACAGCATCCCCGGCGGCGGATTGGCCGGGGCCGGCCCTTCCTTCACGTCGAAAGCCAGCGCGCCCCCCTGCAGAGCAAGGGCGACGATGAGCGCCAAGGGCGCCGCTGACGGTCGGAACGTGTCAGATATCCGCATAGACATGCCTCTCGGCCTTGCCGCCCGGATGGGTCACGGCGCCATCGCGCGCCGAGCCAACCTGCTGGGCATATTTCCAGAGCGCGCCGGATTGATAATCCGTCTCGCGCGGTTTCCAGTCCTTACGACGCGCTTCCAATTCGGCATCGGTGAGGCGAACGTTGAGCACACCTGTGACCGCATTGAGCTCAATGATGTCCCCGTCGCGGATCAGGGCAATCGGACCGCAAACGGCGGCTTCCGGGCCGACATGGCCCACGCAGAAACCGCGCGTCGCGCCGGAGAAGCGGCCATCGGTGATGAGCGCCACCTTGTCGCCCATGCCCTGGCCGTAGAGCGCCGCGGTGGTCGCGAGCATCTCGCGCATGCCCGGGCCACCCTTCGGCCCCTCGTAGCGGATGACGAGAACCTCGCCCTCCTTGTAGCGCCTGTTCTTCACGGCCTCGAAGCAGAGTTCCTCGCTGTCAAAGCAGCGCGCCGGGCCGGTGAAGGCGAGCTTGTCCTGCGCCATGCCGGCGATCTTCACGATGGCACCCTCGGGTGCGAGATTGCCCTTCAGGCCCACCACGCCACCGGTGACGGTGATCGGGTTATCGGCCGGGCGAACCACATCCTGGTTCGGGTTCCATTTCACGCTCTCGAGGTTCTCGGCGATGGTGCGGCCGGTGACGGTCAGGCAGTCGCCATGCATGTAGCCATGGTCGAGCAGGGTCTTCATCAGCAGCGGGATGCCGCCGACCTCGAACATGTCCTTGGCGACATATTTGCCCCCCGGCTTCAGGTCCGCGATATACGGGGTCTTGCGGAAGATTTCCGCAACGTCGAACAGGTCGAAATCGATGCCGCATTCATGCGCGATGGCCGGAAGATGCAAGGCCGCATTGGTGGAGCCGCCCGAGGCCGCGACCACCACGGCCGCGTTTTCCAGCGCCTTGCGGGTCACGATGTCACGCGGTCGGATGTTCTTGGCGATGAGTTCCATCACCATCTCGCCGGCGGTCATGCAGAACCGGTCGCGGATTTCATAAGGCGCTGGCGCACCCGCCGAATAGGGCAGCGCGAGGCCGATGGCCTCGGAAACCGTCGCCATGGTGTTGGCGGTGAACTGCGCGCCGCAGGCACCGGCGGAGGGGCAGGCCGCCTGCTCGATTTCCTCGAGGCTCTGGTCGTCAAGCGCACCCACGGAATGCTTGCCGACGGCCTCGAACACATCCTGCACGGTGATCTGCTGGCCGCGCCAGGTGCCCGGCAGGATGGAGCCGCCATAGATGAAGACCGACGGCACGTTGAGGCGCACCATCGCCATCATCATGCCCGGCAGGGATTTGTCGCAGCCCGCGAGGCCCACCAGCGCATCATAGGAATGGCCGCGCATGGTCAACTCGACCGAATCGGCGATCACCTCGCGCGAGGCGAGCGAGGATTTCATGCCCTGATGGCCCATCGCGATGCCATCGGTGACGGTGATGGTGCAGAATTCGCGCGGCGTGCCGCCGGCGGCGGCGACGCCTTTCTTCACGGCCTGCGCCTGGCGCATCAGCGAGATGTTGCAGGGCGCTGCCTCGTTCCAGCACGAGGCGACGCCCACCAGCGGCTGGTGGATCTGCGCCTTCGTGAGGCCCATCGCATAGAGATAGGAACGGTGCGGCGCGCGCTCCGGTCCTTCTGTCACGTGACGGCTCGGGAGCTTCGCCTTGTTATACGTGAATTCAGTCATCGCCCGTTCCTTTTCGTCCCTGAAAACGCGTCTTTTTCCGGTTTCCACCCACTCTAGCGATTGCCACAGGCGCAGGCCTGTCTCAATCGCCGAAAGCCGATACCGGAGCACGACTTGGTTAAGGAGCAAACACTATCCCGAAGGAAAAACCATAAGTTTCCAAGGCCGTTAGCTGCATCATGGAAGGCGCGCGCTTTGTGGCGCAAAAGCGGCGGACCGCACGCCGCCCGAAGGCGGATTTCGAATCCAGCCGGCCTGTTGCTCAAACGTCACAAAAGCGGGCGAGCTGCCCCGTCATCCTGGCGGGCCTGCCCGGCCGAGATGGTTCACCACAGCCGCTTCAGCGCCTCGTCGATGCGCGCGATGCGGTTCTCGGCCTCGGCGAGGCGCTCGCGGTTCTCCTCGATCACCTCTTCGGGGGCGCGGGCCACGAAATCCGGGTTGTCGAGTTTGCGCTTCGTGCCGTCCATGTCCTTCACGAGCTTCTCGCGCTCGGATGTGAGGCGCTTTTTCTCCGCCGCGATATCGATGATGCCCGCGAGCGGAATGCAGGCGACCTGCCCGCGCACGAGGATCTGCAGGCTCTGCGGCGGCGCTTCCTGCATGAACTGGATGTCCGACACACGCGCCATGCGGCGGAGCGCATCCTCCGCCGCCTTCGCCCGGGTCACGCCTGCCGCATCGGCATTCACGACGACGAGCGGCGCGAGCGTGGCCACGGGCACGTTCATCTCGGCGCGCGCCGAGCGGATTTCCGAGATGAGTTCGACCGTAAAGCCGATCTCGGCTTCGGCGGAAGCATCCGCGAGGCCGATGGGCTGCGGCCACTGGCCGGTGCAGAGTTGCCCCCTCGCCTGCCCCGCCAGCTCGCCATAGGCCGCGTTCAGCTCCTCGGTGATGAAGGGCATGAACGGGTGGAGCATCGCGATGGTGCGATCCAGCACGAAGGCCACAGCGGCGCGCGTTTCATCCTTCGCATTCCATTGTTTGGACGCGTTTTCTTCACGCGAACCGGTGCCCACTTCGCTTGAAAACGCTATGTCGCCGTCCTCGCCCTGAAGCACGGGCTTGGCGAGTTCGAGATACCAGTCGCAGACGATATTCCACGTGAACCGATAGGCCGCGAGCGCCGCCTCGTTGAACTTGTAGCCCTCGATTCCCGCCTCGATTCCCGCGAGCGCGTGATCGGCTTCGGCCATGATCCAGCGATTGAGCGGCAGCTTCACGGCCCTCGGATCAAACCCGGCGACAGCGCGGCACTCGTTCATCTCGGCGAAGCGCGAGGCGTTCCAGAGCTTGGTGCAGAAGTTGCGATAGCCCTCGGCGGTTTTCACGCCGAGCTTGGGGTCGCGGCCCTGCGCGGCGAAGCTCGCGATGGTGAAGCGCAGGGCATCGGCGCCGAGCTGGTCGATCACCACGAGCGGATCAAGCACATTGCCCACGGATTTGCTCATCTTCCGGCCCTTCTCGTCGCGCACGAGGCCGTGGAGATAGACGTCGCGGAAGGGCGGGGCCTGATCGGTGGCGGCCGAGGCCATCATCATCCGCGCGACCCAGAAGAACAGGATATCCGCCGCCGTCACCAGAGCCGAGCCGGGGTAGTAGCGCGCGAGTTCCGCCGTTTGGTCCGGCCAGCCCATGGTGGAGAACGGCCAGAGCGCGGAGGAGAACCAGGTGTCGAGCACGTCGGGATCGCGGTAGAGCGGAGCCTTACCGGGATCATTTTTGTAATTTCGGGCGAAGCGATCTCGTGCGGAATTGTACTTTGCCTCATCGTCAAAAAGCTCGACAGGACGATGATAAAACTCCTCTGCCTGCCGGATAGCTTCAGCTTCTGAGGTCGCGTAGAAAATCTTGCTTTCGTTCAGCATTGCGTGCTGTGCAACTTCACCTCCACCAAGCTTTGGCCAAGCCGGAGATAACTGCATGCCATACCAGGCCGGGATCTGGTGCCCCCACCAGAGTTGCCGCGAGACGCACCAGGGCTCGATATTCTCCATCCAGCGGAAGAAATCCGCCTCGCGATTGGCGGGATGGATGCGAATTTGGCCCTCGCGCACCCAGCCCATGGCCTTTTCGGCCAGTGGCTTCACATCGACATACCATTGATCGGTGAGCAGCGGCTCGATCACCACGCCGGAACGATCACCATGCGGCACCATATGCGTGTGCGGCTCGGTTTTCGCGAGAAGCTGCAAGGCATCGAGATCGGCCACGACGCGCTTGCGGCATTCATAGCGGTCGAGCCCGCGATAGGCCTCGGGCATATGCGGCTCATTCACCATATGCGCGGTTGGCGTCATCAGGTTGATGAGCGGCACATTGTGGCGTTTGGCGACCTGGTAATCGTTGAAATCATGCGCGGCGGTGATTTTCACCGCGCCGGTGCCCTTTTCCGGGTCGGCATATTCATCCGCGATCACCGGAATGAGGCGATTGACCAGGGGCAGCATCACCTGTTTCCCGATCATCCAGCCGAGGCGCTCATTTTTCGGGTGAACCGCCACGGCGCCATCGCCCAGCATGGTTTCGGGGCGCGTGGTGGCGATGGTGATGAAGCTGCGCTCATCCTCGGGGTTGAATTCCACACCCGCGAGCGGATAGCGGAAATACCACATATGCCCCTTCACTTCCCGCTGCTCGACCTCGAGATCGGAGATCGCGGTCAGGAGCTTCGGGTCCCAGTTCACGAGGCGCTTCGCCTTGTAGAGCAAATCCTTCTCACGCAGGGTCACGAAGAATTGCAGCACGGCGCGCTGCATCTGGCCTTTCTCGCCCTCCTCGCGGTTGCCCATCGTGAAGCGCTCGCGGCTCCAATCGCAGGAGGCCCCGAGGCGCTTCAACTGGTGGATGATGGTGCCGCCGCTCTCTTCCTTCCAAGACCAGACTTCATCCATGAACCTGTCGCGGCCCATGCTGCGGCGATCGGGTTTGCCCTCGGCCGCGAGCTTGCGCTCCACCACCATCTGGGTGGCGATGCCGGCATGGTCGGTGCCCGGCTGCCAGAGCACGTCTCGGCCCTTCATGCGCCAGTAGCGGCAGAGGATATCCTGCAAGGTGTTGTTGAGCGCGTGCCCCATATGCAGCGAGCCGGTGACGTTCGGCGGCGGAATGACGATGGTATAGGGCTCGGCCTCGATGCGACCGGCCCTGAAGGCTCCGGCCTTTTCCCATGCGGCGCTCCAGCGGGCCTCGATGCGCGCGGGGTCGAAGGTCTTGTCCATCATTTCAGCGAAATCCGTCACTCACTCGAACGGGAGAGTCCCGCACGACAAAAAAGGGCGCCCCGGTGGGACGCCCGAACCGTATCTTGGCAATAACGCGATGGATCGGTGCGTCAAGCTCGGGGAAAGCGCCGCTGCGCCATGCGCGGCTTCTTTCCCGAGGGAAGATCGCTGGTCCGAGAACCGGCAACCACTTTTCGGCAGCAATCAGTTGCCGCGCGCCGCGCGCTCGATCTCGGCCTTCACGAGGCGCTCGACAATGCCCGGCAGGTGACTGTCCATCCACTCGCGAAGCAAGGGGCGCAGCATTTCGGCGACCAGGTCCTCGAGGGTGCGGCCCGGTGCCGGCATGGGCGTATTGCGCGAGAGTTGCGCGAAGGCATTGGCCACGAGGCCGCTCGTCTCGCGACCCAGGATATCTTGCTGCATCGGCACCGGCGTCGCCAAAGGCGCCGGGGCCGGCGGCGGCATGACCATCGCACGCACGGGTCCCGGTCGGCCCGGGAATTCCTGTGGCTCGGCCATGGCATCCTCGGCCTCGCCGATCATCACCTCGTCCTCATGAGGCTCGCCGGCAAGGGTCGCGACCCCGGCAAGATCAAGCACGTCTGAATCAAGATCCTCATCGGGCTCGATCGCAACGGGTTCGGGCGCCGGGGGTGGTGGAGGCGGAACAGCCGCAGGGGTGTTGTCCTTCTTCTTGCCGAGACTGTCATCCGCGATGATGCGCCGGATGGAGGCAAGGATTTCCTCCATCGAGGGCTCGGAGCCCGGCTGCTGGCCTGGCTGAAAGGCGGCGGCATTATTGGCCATGAATCACTCCGTTACGGTCAGGAGTCCCGAGCGGCCCCCTCGCGATTCAACGAAGGGTTGCGGAGAAAAACCGCACATACCGTTGAGAATCACCTGAAAAGATTCGCGGCTCTCGCGCTCTCGATCAAGAGCCCCGCCGATGCGCGGCATCACAAGGCTGGGGAAAGTTCGCTTATTCTCCCGAGGGCGTGCGCAGGCCGAACCACTTATCCTGCACCTGCTCGGTATTAACCTTCGGATCGTAGGTCGCGACCTTCAGGCCGAGAGAGCGCGCCGAGAGTTGGCCGATGGAGGAAAGCACCGCATAGCTCGCGACCACGCGGTCGCGCTGCGCGGTCACCTGTGCAACACGGGCATTCAGCAGTTCCTGTTCGGCATTGAGCACGTCCAGGGTGGTGCGCTGGCCCACCTTGTATTCCTCGCGGACGCCGTTGAGCGCGATTTCGGCCGCCTGCACCTGCGCGGCAGCGCCTTCGATCTGGAACTTGGTGGCTTCCATCAGCGCCCAGGAGGCGATCACCGCAGCGACGACGCGATCGCGTGCCGAATCCACCTGCATGCGCCGCTCGCCGAGCGTTTCCTTGGCCTGACGCGAGCGGGCATAGGCCGAACCACCATCATAGATCGGGATCGACAAAGCGCCGACCACCGAAGCGGAATTGCGCCGGTCATCCGGAGCCTGCGAATCAAAACGCCGCGCCAAAGAACCCGTCAGCGTGACGGTGGGCAGCAACTCACCCTCCACCACCTTCACCTGCAATTGCTGCGCATCCACGCCATGAAGGGCCGCCGAGATGACCGGATGATCGCGCAGCGCGCGATTCACGGCCTCACCCTGCGATTTAGGCAGGCGGGAAGCCGCGACCGGCTGAACCGGTGAAAGCTTCTTCGGGTCCATCCCCGTCACCTGCTTGAAGCGGGCAACCGAGCCGCGCTGATTGGACTGGCTGACCGCCAGATCCGACCGCGCACCGGCGAGGCGGGCCTCGGCCTGGGCCACGTCGGTGCGGGTCACCTCCCCCACAGCGAACCGGTCCTTCGTCTGCCGAACCTGCTCGACAAGCACATTCACGTTGTTCTGGCGCAGGCTGAGGATCGCCGTGTCGCGCAGCACGTTCATATAGGCGGTCACGGCATCGAGAAGCGTGTTCTGCTCGGTGTTCCGCAAGGTCTCGCGGGAGGCGAGAACATTCGTTTCGGCCGCGCGCACAGAGTTGCCGGTACGCCCGCCATTATAAAGGGTCTGGGAAACCGAGAGGCCAAGGCCGGCCGGGTTGAGATCGGTCGTGGTCTGCTGGCCGCGCGAACGCGTATCGGTGACCGAATAGCCATAATCTGCTGAGCCGGTGATGCGCGGCCGGTAGCCCGACATGGCGCTCGCGATGCCCTCGTCCACCGCACGGAGGCTCGCCCGCGTCGCATTCAGATCCGGATTTGACCGGTAGGCGCTCGAAAGCGCCGCTTCCAGCGTTTGCGCGGAGGCAGACGACAGTGCCAGCGGAGAAACCGCCAACATCAATCCAAAGGCCAAAACCGATGCGCGCCGCATGAAAACTCCCCGAGAAACCTGCGCCGATTCGCAGAAACCGGTAGGCTCAATGGCAATCAATAAAGGGACGGCCGAGATTCTGAATCCGACGCCTTATTTTTGTTCTAGCCTACAAATTGCCGCTGTAAACACCTTCTTAGAGCTTTCTTGGGCTCGCAATCGGCGATTCGCTTTCACCTGTTTCCCAAAAGGCACAGATCATGCGATAGTGTAACAAAATGATGAAATCTATGAGGAATTCCGCAGCGAAGCGCGGCAGCTGGATGGCCTCAGAAAACGAAGCCCGGCTCTCTCTGGAAGCCCGGCAGCACAGGCGCCTGCGCATCGAACCCGATTCGGTGCGACACGGCACCACCGCTACGCAGGTAAATGCGCGCCTGCGCCGCTCGCCCCTTCCGGACGATGATTCCGAGTCGGCCACCATCCTTCAGGCGATCCAGCAACGCAGCCGGCTCGCGCTCGACCGCGCCATTGACGAGAATCACATCATATTTCTGGCCATCCAGCGGCGCCACGCCAGGCGTGATCGGCTGGGCTGGCAGAATGCGCACCGGCCCGGCCACGCTGGCCAGCGCCTCAACCGCGCGGCTGCCCAGGCCGGCATCCGTCTCGGCGAAAGTCGTCTTGAGGCCGATTTCGGCCAGAATCGCAGCGGAATATCCGAGGCCGCCGAAGCAATCGAGGGCGGTTTCGCCT
>JADCCH010000377.1 GCA_020252865.1 Methylobacterium sp. | reverse complement strand
TCAGGGTTTGATCGACTACATGCAGTTGATGCCGTTCAACGATCCTGCCTCGCTGACTGACGAGGAGAAGCTGTCCATCGTGGCTTTCATGCTTTCCAATCACGGAGCGATTCCGGATTCCGGGACGATCGAGGCGGCAAAGGCGGCCAGCATTCCCATCCAGTGAAAAACCCAGGCTGGAAACCACTTCGTTCGAAAATGCTTGTCTTGTGACTTTTGCCGCCGGACCCGCTTCGCGCCTCAACCGAACATCAGGACCGGGGGGTCCCCATCGGGGAGAGCGGCCTTCGGGAATGCGGGAGTCCCGTTCGATCCGCGAAGCTCGAACCGCCCATTATCCGCCGACCGCAACAGGATCGTCGTCCAAACGTCATCGAAGTGTTGTGCAAGCCCGCTAACGACCGTGGGTAACGACATTTGGGCCGAGGCTTGCCATGCTGGAAATCCGGAACCTGACGCGACGCTTCGGAGACAAGCGCGCCGTGGATGATGTGTCCCTTCAAGTGGAAAAGGGCAGCTTCGTCGGCGTGATCGGCCGCTCCGGTGCCGGGAAATCCACCCTGCTCCGTATGATCAACCGCCTGCAGGAACCATCCTCGGGCGAGATCTATTGGAACGGCCTGCCGGTCACCACGCTGTCGGGGCGGGAGCTTCGGCGCTGGCGCACTTCCTGCGCCATGATCTTCCAGCAGTTCAACATCGTGGGCCGGCTCGATGTGCTCACCAATGTGCTGATGGGCCGGTTGCATGCCACCTCCATGGGCCGGTCCATGCTGAAGCTCTGGGCCGAGGAAGACCGCGCGCTCGCTGTTTCGGCCTTGGAGCAGTTCGACATCGCGAACCTCGCGGCGCAAAGGGCGGAAACGCTCTCCGGCGGCCAGCAGCAGCGCGTGGCGATCGCCCGCGCGCTGGTGCAGGAGCCGGATCTGGTGCTGGCCGATGAGCCGATCGCCTCGCTCGATCCGCGCAACACCCGCATCGTGATGGATGCGCTGCTGCGGCTGAACAAGCATTTCGGCATCACCGTGATCTGCAACCTGCATGATCTCGATATCGCCAGGGATTACTGCGACCGCCTGGTGGGCATGGCGCAGGGCCGCATCGTCTTCGATGGCGCGCCCGAGGCCCTGACCGAGGCGACCGCGCGCGAACTCTACGGCCTCGAGGCCGAGGATGCGATGAACGTGCTTCCGCCTTCCGCGTCTGTTCGGGTTCCCGAACTGGCAGCCGTCGCCTGACTTCATCTCCCTGCAAACACTAAGGAAACGACCATGACGCTCCCCCGTCGTGCGGTACTCGCTGCCGCTCTTCTCAGCCTTGCCGCCCCCGCTTTCGCGCAGGATTGGAAGGCGAAATACCCCGAACTGGTCTACGCCACCGTTCCCGCCGAGAACGCTTCGGGCGTGATCGAGCGCATGGGCCCTTTCATGGAATATCTCTCGCGCGAACTCGGCGTGAAGGTGACGCTGCGCATCGCGGCCGATTACGCGGCGGTGATCGAGGGCCAGCGCGCCGGCACCATCCATATCGGTGATTACGGCCCGTCTTCCTATGTCCGTGCCCACACCGTTTCCAATGGCGGTGTCGAGGCCTTCGCCTCGATGCGCGCGGCCGACGGCTCGACCGGCTATTATTCGGTCGCCTATGCCAGGAAGGAGGCCGCCGGTGCGAGGCTTGAAGACTTCAAGGGCAAGAACCTCTGTCTCGTCGATCCCAACTCGACCTCGGGCAACAATGTGCCTCTCTTCTCGATGAACAAGATGAACATCGACCCGGCGAAGTTCTTCGCCAAGGTGACGAATGCCGGCAGCCATGAGAATGCGATCATGGCTCTGCAGCAGGGCACCTGCGATGTCGCGTTCAACTGGTGGAACTCGGAAGACGATTCCAACCTCTCGCGCATGGCCAACAAGGGCATGGTGAAGCTCGACGATTTCAAGATCGTCTTCCGCTCCGACAAGATCCCGGGCTCGCCCTACGCCGTGCTCACCTCGATGCCGGCCGACCTGAAGAAGGCCATCGCGGACGCGTTCTTCAATGCCCCGACCAAGGGCAAGGCCGCCTTCGAGAAGCTCACGGACGGCAAGTCGCCCGGCTTCGCCCCGGCGAAGCACGCCGATTACAAGGTTACGGAAGACCTCCAGAAGTTCGTCGACGCCCTGCGCAAGAAGGGCTCGTAATCGAGCTTGAAGCGAATGATCCGGCCGGGGTTCGCCCCGGCCTTTTCGCGCGACCATGATCCCCGATCTCCGCGAGCAATTCCATGGCCACGGCTGTCACCCGTCTCCCCGACCACCAGATCGCGCCACATCTCGCCGCCTATGATCGCGAACAGGCCGCAAAACGCCGCGCCGGCCTCTTCGGCCTTGCCATCCTGCTGGTGCTCATCCTCGTCGCGAGCCATGTCGCGGAGGTGGAGCCCGCGAAATTCGCGGCGAATATCCACCAGTTTACGAGCTATATCGGGCGAATATTCCACCTCGATAATGGCCAATTCGTTCTGACCGATCCTGCCGAATGGTTCTGGGGCTGGAAGAAGTGGCTTATCCATATCGGCGATACCTTGCTGATTGCCTATCTCGGCACGCTTCTGGGCGCGGTGGCGGCCTTCCTTGCCTGCTTCGCCGCCTCCTCCAACCTTTCGCCCAACAGCACCGCCCGCTTCATCGCGCGCCGGGTGCTGGAATTCTGCCGCACCGTGCCGGAACTCGTTTTCGCGCTCATTTTCGTGGTGGCCTTCGGGCTCGGCCCCATGCCGGGCGTGCTCGCGATCGCGATCCACACTTTTGGTGCGCTCGGCAAGCTCTTTGCGGAAGTGGTCGAGAACATCGACATGAAGCCGGTGGATGGCGCCATCGCCACGGGGGCCAGCCGCTGGCAGGTGATCCGCTACGCGGCCGTGCCGCAGGTGCTCTCGAATTTCGCGAGCTACAGCCTGCTGCGCTTCGAGATCAATGTGCGCGGCGCCTCGGTCATGGGTTTCGTCGGCGCCGGCGGCATCGGCCAGGAGCTGATCGAGGCCGTGCGCAAGTTCTACTATTCCGACGTCTCGGCGATCCTGCTGCTCATCATCGCGACCGTGATGGTGATCGACCTCGTGACCGAGCGCATCCGCCACCGCCTGATTGCCGGGGAGCAGCGCCGATGAACCCGAAAGCCTCGCTTCTCGACCGCGATCATGCGCGGCGGAACCATCCGGGGCTCGTCCGCCCCTCGATCAGGAGCCGGATCATCACGAGCCTTGTCGTGCTGGCCATCATGGGTGTCGCGATTTTCGCGCTCGCGCGGCTCGAATTCTCCTTCGTCCGGCTGGGCAGCGGGCTCGGACAACTCGCGACATTCCTTGGCCTCATGGTGCCACCCTCGGCTGGCGGAAGCGCAGTCGCCTTCTTCAAGGCGCTCGGAGAGACGGTTGCCATCGCCTTCCTCGGCACGCTGCTCGCGGCAATCATCGCGCTGCCTCTCGGCTTCCTGGCGGCACAAGGCATGATCGGCGGCTGGGCGATGCGCTTCATCACCCGGCGTTTCTCCGACACCATCCGAGGCGTGGACACGCTGATCTGGGCGCTCATCTGGATCAATGTCGTGGGACTCGGCCCCTTCGCGGGCGTGCTCGCGATCATGACCAGCGATATCGGCTCCTTCACGAAGCTCTTCTCCGAGGCCATCGAGGCGACGGATCGCAAGCCGGCAGAGGGCGTCACTTCCACGGGCGGCAAACGGCTGCATGTGATGCGGTTCGGGGTTCTCCCTCAGGTGATGCCCGTGCTGATCAGCCAGACGCTCTACTATTTCGAATCGAACACCCGCTCGGCCACCATCATCGGAATCGTCGGGGCAGGCGGCATCGGCCTGCATCTCGCAGAGATGATCCGCACGTTCGAATGGGACCGCGTGGCCTTCATTATCTTGATGATTCTCGCGACCGTGGCGGTGATCGATTTCTTCTCCTCGCGGCTGCGCACCCGCCTCATTGGCCTGCGGCGCACGGAAGCGTGACACCTGTCATCGAAGCGTCATCGCAACATCATCGGCGCGTCATCGGAGGGGCGGAAGAGCATTCATCCTGACTGACCGGATGACCAGACATGCCCGATGCCGAGGCCACAAGGCCGAACCCAGATCCCCGTGCCGCGACAATGGCCCTGCTGGCCCGTGCGACGCGGGACGAACTCTCCCAGCCCCTTCGCACCCATTGGTCCAGCCTCAGCTATGCCACTGTCCGCGCGCCGGAAATCGGCCTCATCATGTTGCGGGGCCGGATGGGCGGCGATGGCGCGCCCTTCAACCGCGGCGAAGCCACCGTCACGCGTGCGGTGGTGGAACTCGAGACCGGCGAGCGTGGCTACGGCCAGTTCCTCGGCCGCGATCCCACCCGCGCCGAACAGGCGGCAATCCTCGAGGCGCTTGCCCAGCGCGCGACCGATCGCGCGACCGTGGAGCGGGAGGTTCTCGCGCCCATCCGCCAGCGCCTCGCGGAGGAAGCGCAGAAGAAGCGCGCGGAGACCGCAGCCACCCGGGTCGATTTCTTCACTCTCGTGCGTGCGGAGGGCTGATATGGGCCTCGCCGGTTTTGATAATCCTGTTCTCGATCAGCAGGCGGCCTTCCGCTCGGTGATGCAGGCGCTGGCCGAGCCTGGCCGCATCGTGGCGGCCGGCGCGCTGGCGGGTGAATCGTCGCCCCTGGGCCCCGTGGTGCGGGCGATTGCGCTGAGCCTTCTGGATTTCGAGGTGAAATTTCATCTCGCGCCGAGCCTGACGGCAACGGAAGATGACCTCACCTTCCATACCGGCTCCTGCCGGACGAACAAACCCGCAGAAGCCGAATTCGCCTTCGTGGATCTCGCACGCGACGCGCTCGATCTCGCGAGCTTCGCGCAGGGCACGCCAGAATATCCGGATCGCTCGACGACGGTAATCGTCAAGGTGGAAAGCCTCGTGGGAGGCCAGCCTCTCATGCTGGCGGGCCCCGGCATCACCGGAATGCGCGAACTCGAGATCCCCGGCCTGCCGTCGGATTTCGTCGCGCAATGGGCCGCGAATGCCGCGCGCTCGCCGCTCGGCGTCGACCTGATCCTCGCGACCCGCGAGGCCGTTCTCGGCCTGCCGCGCTCCTCGCGCATCTTGACGGAGGCGCGCTGATGTATGTCGCGGTGAAAGGCGGCGAACGCGCCATCGCCAATGCCCATCGCCTGCTCGAACATGAGCGGCGCGGCGACCGGAATGTGCCGGAAATCGGCACGGAACAGATCGAGCAGCAGCTGAGCCTCGCGGTCGATCGTGTGATGAGCGAGGGCTCGCTCCATGATCGCGGGCTCGCAGCCCTTGCGATCAAGCAGGCGCGGGGAGACCTCATCGAGGCGATCTTCCTGATCCGCGCCTATCGCACGACGCTGCCGCGCTTCGGCTTCTCGGTACCGGTCGATACG
>JADCCH010000376.1 GCA_020252865.1 Methylobacterium sp. | reverse complement strand
CTTGCGCCAGACGATGTCGTTCAGGATCCAGAAGCCGAGATCCTGCAGGGCGGTGCCGACCCGAAAGATGTTGTGATAGCTGCCGATCACGAAGAGCGTGCCATTGGGCTTCAGCACCCGGCGGCATTCGCCGAGCCAGGCGCGCGTGAAACGATCATAGGCCTCGAAGCTCTCGAACTGGTCCCAGGCATCGTCCACGGCATCGACGAGGCTATGGTCGGGACGCGTGAGGTTGCCCGCAAGCTGCAGGTTGTAGGGGGGATCGGCGAAAACGAGGTCGACCGAATGCTGCGGCAGGCGCGCGAGAGCCGCGACGCAATCGCCCACCAGAATGGAATCGACAGGAACGACTGGGCCGGTGCGATCAGTCACGTCCCCGGTACGCGAGACAGAAATCCGGGGCCCGTGACTGTTCGCTGCCGAGCGGACGATACGCATGACAACCGCACCGGAGAAACGACAGACCGGCAGGATACTGGCCTAAGACAGTGAAGGCCGGGTTTATGGATCAAATTTGATCTTGTCCCGTTTTTGCACCACTCAGAATTGCAAACTGTTTCTGGCGATCGCCCGGCAGGGTGCGAAAGACAGGCGGTGGAGCGGCGTCAGCCCCTTTTCCGGCAGGGCGGCAAGATGGGCCCGAGATCCATATCCCATATGCTTCTCAAAGCCATAGCCTGGAAATTCCCCGGCCGCCTTCACCATGATGGCGTCGCGCGCGACCTTCGCGACAAGAGAGGCGGCAGCGATGGCGGCAACCGTTGCATCCCCCTTCACGACCGCTTCCGCCGGGCAGGGAAGTCCAGGCGGAATGTCGCGACCATCGACGAGGGCAAAGTCGGGAACAACCGGAAGCGCGAGAATCGCGCGGCGCATGGCCTCGAGGCTCGCGGCCCGGATGTTCAGTCGGTCGATCGCCGGCGCGGGCAGGCTGGCAACGCCCACCGCACAATGATTCCGGATGAGATCCGAAAGAAGCCTTCGGCGCGCGGGACGCAGGCTTTTGGAATCCGCAAGCTCGTCGATGGGAAAATCCGCCGGAAGAACCACCGCTGCCGCCACCACGGGGCCGGCAAGCGGCCCGCGTCCCACCTCGTCCAGCCCCGCCAGCAGGCGAGCCTTGCGCGCGGCAGGGGAAAGGGGCGACCAGGGTTTCGGCATCGGGCGTTGAGGCAAGGGATTGGAGGCAAGGGATTGGAGGCAGGGGATTGGAGGCAGGGGAGTTGATCGGCCTGGGCTTCCGGCCACAATGCTCCCGCAGCACCCGAATCGGGAAGAGGAAATTTGCCATGGCGGAGAAGACAACCGGTTCGCTGGCCGCGGCGCTGGACAGCGAAGTTGCGCTTCTTGCCAAGCTTGTTGCGGATGAAGACGACGCAGAGGGCCTCGTGGCCTTCGCGCTTCATCGCCGGGCTTTCCTGGATTGGGTCACCGCGTTCGAGGCTGCCGAACAACGCAAGCCGAATGAGGGCGAGATCCGCCTCTTCCTGCTGGGGGAGACGGCCGATCGCCGGCTCGCAGCTTATCGCGAACGGGCCTCGCTGATGATCGACGCACCGAAGATCGATCCCGCAGCGGCGCAGGCCAGGCCGATGCCGCCGAAGAAACCGCCGCTGCGCACCTGGTTCTGGCCCTGGGGCTTTTCCACCGGCTTTGTTGTCGCCGATCCCGATGCGCCGATGAACTGGCGCGGCCTGTTCCTTCGCCTTGCCATGCTGGGTGCGGCCGTGGTGGTCACGGCGCTTGCCCTGCGCATCTTCTTCGTCCGCGCCTGAATCAGAGCAGCGAGAGTTGCTGGCCCGGCAGGCCCGGCGGCGCGAAGAGATCGGTCCTCAGGCGCTGGTGGCGCCGCAAAAGGCCGAGCCGTTCGCAGGCGAGGCGGTGGCGCTTGGCGATCAATTCGGCATAAAACCCCGTGCCGGTCTGCCGCGTTTCGAAATCCGCGACATAGTCCTTGCCGCCGCGTGTCGATTGCACGAGGCTCAGCACATGGCGCAGTTTGCCGGGATAATGCGCGAGCAGCCATTCGCGGAAGAGATCACGCAATTCGAGCGGCAGGCGCAGCAGCACATAGCCTGCTTCGCGCGCGCCTGCCGCCTGAGCCGCTTCGAGCAAGGCCTCGATCTCCGGATCGTTGATCGCCGGGATGATGGGTGCTGTGATCACCGCGGTGGGGATGCCCGCTTCCGACAATTGGCGGATGGCATCGAGCCGCTTCTGCGGGGTTGACGCGCGCGGCTCCATGGCGCGGGCGAGCTTGCGATCAAGCGTGGTCAGCGAAATTGCGACCTTCGAAAGACCACGTTCGGCCATGGGCGCGAGGATGTCGATGTCGCGCGTCACGCCGGCCGATTTCGTGACGATCGTCACCGGATGGCCCACGCGCGACAGAACTTCCAGGATGCTGCGCGTGATGCGATGCTCGCGCTCGATCGGCTGGTAGGGGTCGGTATTCGTGCCAAGCGCGATGGGTTTGGGCTGATAGCCCGGCCGGGCAAGCTCCCGTTCCAGCAATTCCGCTGCATTGGGTTTCGCCGTGAGTTTCGTCTCGAAATCGAGGCCCGGCGACAGGCCGAGATAGGCGTGGGTGGGCCGCGCAAAGCAATAGGAACAGCCATGCTCGCAGCCCCGATAGGGGTTGATGGAGCGGTCGAACGGGATATCCGGAGACCGGTTCCGGGTGATGATGGTGCGGGCCTGCTCCAGGCTGGTTTCGGTGCGAAGCGCCGGCGCGGCCTCTTCCTCGCTCCAGCCATCATCGAAGACTTCACGCATCTGCGGCTCATGACGACCCGCGAGGTTGCTGATCGAACCCCGCCCGCGGCGGTTCGAATCGGCAATGCGGGTGGCATTCCGGGCTTCCAGCGGTTCCCCGGACAGGCGGGCGAAGGGCTTGCGCATGAAGAGAACAAAAATCGAACAAATCCGATTCGTCAAGGGGCGCGCGCGTTTCGTTTCGCGCGATTTTCCTGCCATCCGCCTGTGCCCTTGATTTTTTCTCGTTGTGCAATGCAATATTGTCTTATGTTCTCCGCGGTCATCCAGGCGCGACCCGCGCCTCTTGCGCTTGCCTCCACCCTCGGCCCGTTGGTGCGGGGCGTTGTCGAGGGGCTTGTGGGTTCCGCCACCCTCGTCGCCGCCGAGCGAAATCGCGAAATCGAGGAAATCGCCGATTCCGCGGGCTGTCGCGTGCTCGTGGAGGCGGATTGGGCCGAAGGTTTCAGTCGTGTGGTGGCGAATGCCGGCGGCTCGCCGCTTCTCGTCATGGATACGGGGCTGATGTTGGGACAGGAATTCTGGCCGGTTCTCGCGGATTCGCTGCCGCTTCTGGGCGATCGACCGGCCGCGACGGAAACCGAAAGACCGCGTTCCCTGCTCAGCCGGATTTTCGCGGCGGCTTCATCGGCGCCGGGGCGGGATCAGGTTCTGCTGCTGCCAGGCTCGGTGAGCCGGCAGGTGGCGCAGATGAAGGCCGATCCCTTCACGCATCGCTATGCCAACCTCGCGCGGCTCCCCGTGGCCGCCCGGCGCGTGCCGGAATGATCAGGGTTTCGGGTCTCGCGGCAGGCGGGCGTAGAAATCGGCGATCTCCTGCAATTCGAATTCCGTCATCAACCGGCTCATCACGCGCATTTCCTTGTGCGGACGACGCCCCTTCTGGAAATCGTGGAGCTGCTTCAACAGGTATTCGTAATTCTGGCCGGCGAGATGCGGCACGCCCTTGTCCTTGGCGATGCCATCATCGCCGTGGCAGGCCATGCATTCAAGGATGAGATCGCGCCGCGGCTGCCTCTCCTGCGAAAGGGCGGGCAGGGCCGTCGCCGCCAGCGTCATTGCAGCCAGTATGGCGTTGCGCATGCGATATCGCTCCTTGTTTCGTTATGTCTCGGCAATGCTCTGCCATGCAGGCGGATGACGTCCTTGCGCAAGATCAGAGCGCGCGTGCATTGAAGGTATCGCAGGCCTTCACGCTGCCGGTGCGCAGACCCTGCTTCAGCCAGCGCATGCGCTGCTCGGATGTGCCGTGCGTGAAACTGTCCGGCACGATGTAGCCCTGCGCCTGCTTCTGGAGCTTGTCATCGCCGATGGCGGCAGCGGCGGCGAGCGCCTCCTCGAGATCGCCCTGCTCGAGGATGCGCCAGCGCTGGTTGGCGTGATGCGCCCAGACGCCCGCAAGGCAATCCGCCATCAGTTCCGCACGCACGGAAAGCGCGTTCGCCTCCCGGCGGGAAAGGCGCTGCTGCGCCGCCTGGACACGCGGCAGGATGCCCAGCAGATTTTGGATATGGTGGCCCATTTCATGCGCGATCACATAGGCATAGGCAAAATCCCCGCCCGCGCGCATCCGGGTGCGCATCTGCTCGAAGAAGCTCATGTCGAGATAGATGCGCGTATCGGCCGGGCAGTAGAATGGGCCCATCGCACTCTGCGCGCCCCCGCAGGCCGAGCGCGTCGCACCCCGGAAGAGAACCAGCGAAGCGGGCCGGAAGGCCACGCCGCTCTGCTCCGGCAGAACCTGCTGCCAGACATCCTCGTTGGTCCGCAATACCCGCGAGACAAAAGAGCGAAGCTCGTCCTGTCCGGCGGAACCCGGCGGTGGCAGGGAGCGCTGGGAGATGGTGTCACGTCCCGTGCCGATCATCTCCGCGCCGCCGATGAGGATCGCCGGATTGATCCCGAACAGATAGCCGACGAGCGTCAGCACCGCGATGGTGCCAAAACCGAGGCCGCCGCGACCGCCGGGAAAGCCGCCGCCGAAGCCGCCGCCCTGGCCGCGTCGATCCTCGATGTTATTGGATTCACCGATTTCGTCGAGCCGCATTCTTTTTCTCCCTCGCGCCGCGAACGCGGATATCTGTCTTTCCGTTCCGGATCATCCCCCCCGCCCGCGCGATCCATGAGTCGGGTTCATGCAAGATGGCGCAGTTTTGCCCGGAGAGCGCGCAGGTCGCGCCAGGCCAGCGCCTTCTGTGAAGGCTGGCGCAGGAGATAGGCCGGATGAAGCGTCGCCAGCGCGGGAATGGGCCGACCCTTCAACCCGTATTCGAACCAGCGGCCACGCAGGCGCAGGATGCCTTCCTTCTGCCCAAGCAAGGTCTGGGTCGCGGGCGCGCCCATGGTCACGAGGATCTCAGGCGCGGAAAGCTCGATCTGCCGCGTGATGAAGGGCAGGCAGATCGCGATCTCCTGCGGCGTCGGCGTGCGATTGCCCGGCGGGCGCCAGGGAACCGTGTTCGCGACATAGACGTTTCCGCGGTTAAGCCCGATCGCGGAGAGCATCTTGTCCAGCAATTGCCCGGCGCGCCCCACGAAGGGACGGCCGATTTCATCCTCGTCGCGGCCCGGCGCCTCGCCCACGATCATCACCGGAGCGCCGGGCTCCCCATCCGCGAAGACGAGGCGCGAAGCCGTGGATTTCAGCGCGCAGCCCTCGAAGGCATCGAGCAGCGCCCGCAGGGTCTCGAGATCCGGCGCGGAAGCGGCGAGCCGCCGCGCTTCCATGATGGCGGCATCGGGCGCGAGCGGGGCAGGGGCACCGCCGGCGGTCGCTCGCGGCTCGGCGTGTACTTCCGGGTCTGGACGCGGCACTTCGGCCTTGGCCGGTGGCGGCACGGAGAGCGCGAACCGGTCCACCGGATGCTCGTCAAGCGGCGTCTCGACCCCGGCGGCAACCAGGAATTCGAGCAATTGCCGGTGCGAACTCTCCTCATTCGGCATTTAACGCGGATCTCCCTGCCGGTTGCGCTTGCTTTTCTAGGGGTGGGCCGTATCCAAAACAAGGACGGGATTGAACTTGGTTTATATATAAACTATATGTCCGTGCTCGGGGCGAACGCCTCTCGGGCCGGCGGATGGGGTGAGGTGAAAGGCATGGCGACGGATTTGGAGCTGCCCGAGCGCGACCAGATGGAATATGATGTCGTGATCGTGGGCGCGGGGCCGGCCGGGCTCTCAGCGGCGATCCGGCTCAAACAGATCGCGGCGGAGGCGGGCACGGAGATTTCGGTCGTCGTCGTCGAGAAAGGGTCCGAGGTCGGCGCCCATATCCTCTCCGGCGCGGTCATCGATCCCGTCGGCCTCGACAGGCTTCTCCCCGATTGGCGCGAAGACCCGGATTGCCCGGTGAAAACACCCGTGAGCGATGATCATTTCCTGTTCCTGGGTCCGGCGGGCGGCATCCGCCTGCCGAACATCCTGATGCCGAAGCTGCTCAACAACCACGGCAACTACATCATTTCGCTGGGTAATCTCTGCCGCTGGCTGGCCAGGAGGGCTGAAGCCCTGGGCGTGGAGATCTATCCCGGCTTCGCCGCGCAGGAAGTTCTCTTCAACGAGGCGGGCGCGGTGATCGGCATCGCGACCGGGGACATGGGCATTTCGCGCTCGGGGGAAATGAAGGACGGCTTTGCCCGCGGCATGGCGCTTCTGGGCAGATACACGCTCTTCGGCGAAGGGGTGCGCGGCCATCTTTCCAAGCGCATGATCACGAAGTTCGGCCTCGACAAGAATGCCGACCACGCGAAATTCGGCATCGGCCTCAAGGAGCTCTGGCAGGTGAAGCCGGAGAAGCACCGGAAGGGGCTTGTTCAGCATTCCTTCGGCTGGCCGCTCGATTCCAGAACCGGCGGCGGCTCGTTCCTTTATCATTTCGATGACAATCTCGTCGCCGTGGGCTTCGTGGTGCATCTCAACTACGAGAACCCGACGCTTTCGCCCTTCGACGAGTTCCAGCAGTTCAAGACCCATCCGATGGTTCGCGACACTTTCGAGGGTGGCAAGCGCCTCTCCTACGGCGCGCGCGCCATCACCGAGGGCGGGTATCAGAGCGTCCCGCGCCTCACCTTCCCCGGAGGCGCGCTCATCGGCTGCTCGGCCGGCTTCGTGAACGTGCCGCGCATCAAGGGCAGCCACAACGCGATGCTTTCTGGCATGCTCGCGGCGGAACACATGGCGAAGGCCATCGCCGGGGGGCGCGCGCATGACGAGGTGGCGAGCTACGAGGAGAGCTGGCGCGCGAGCCTCATCGGCAGGGACTTGTGGAAGGTGCGCAATGTGAAGCCGCTCTGGTCTCGCTTCGGCACCTGGCTCGGCATTCCGCTCGGCGCGATCGACATGTGGACGAACGGATTGCTCGGCTTCTCGTTCTTCGGCACCCAGAGGCACGGCAAGGCGGATTCAGCCAGCCTGAAGCCGATCGCGGAAGTGACGCCCAAGACCTATCCGAAGCCCGATGGCGTGATCAGCTTCGACAAGCTCTCGAGCGTGTTCCTTTCCGGCACGAACCACGAGGAAGACCAGCCGGTTCACCTGCAGCTGAAGGACCCCTCGGTTCCGATCGCGAAGAACCTGCCAATCTATGGCGAGCCGGCCCGGCTCTATTGCCCGGCGGGGGTCTATGAGGTGGTCTATGCGAATGAGCAGACCAAGGCCGATCCGCGCTTCGTGATCAACGCGCAGAACTGCGTGCACTGCAAGACCTGCGACATCAAGGACCCGGCCCAGAACATCAACTGGGTCGCGCCGGAAGGTGGCGGAGGTCCGAACTATCCTAATATGTGAGCCCCGAGGCACCATCGGAAAAAGATAACGGGCGGCTGGAACCGCCCGTTTTTAGTGAGCCTCGCGGACCGCTCACTTCACCGAAGCGAGGAACTCGCCGATCTTCAAGGGGGCCGTCACGCCGCCGATGCGGGCCGCTTCCTTCCCGCCCCTGAAAATCAGGATCACGGACTGATTTTTGACACCATAGGCCCGACGGAAGTCCTGATCCATGTCGAAATTGACCTGAATGGCGTTGAAACGTTTGAAATCGGCGCTTTCGGAAAGCTGCTGGAAGGCGCGCTCCTGCCGCTTGCAGACCGGACACCAATCGGCATGGACATGCACGAGAACAGGCTCCGGGCCCTTCAGCGCCGCCTCGAATTATTCCTTCAAGTAATCGGCAAAGCGGGGCGGTGAGCCGCCATGGACGTGAAGAAACCGGCCGAAGGAGCCAGACCACCGAAGGCTATCATTGAACGGCGGGAGAGCGTCATGGGACCTCCCTCGCCTGGGGGGATGCTTTTCAACAGGCCGAACTTCCGACCTTCTGCTTGCCTCTCTGCGACGATTTGGTCGTTGCGTCATGTCTCCCGCACTCGCCTGCGCATCACGACTTCGTCAAGATGAATGCTGCGCGAGGGCAACGCCGAACCTTCAAAAAGCCTTTGTTTCGATGGCATTCGATGTTACCCGGAACCCGGGTCATTCGGGCGGAAGCGACCGGTGCCGCGGCACCGCTGCCTGATGGCCCGAATTGCCGAGCGCGCGCAGCGGCCCGCCAGGCCAGGGAATGATGGAATGACGGATTGCCCGAAAAATCGTCTGACGCCGAAGGCTTTGCGGGCGCTTGCCGTTGCCTCGATATTGGTGATGGCGCCAGCGGCCCTTGCCGCGCCCACCGGTGGCGGATCGCGCCGTCTCGAAGCGCTCGGTGCCTCCGGCAACTTCATCGCGGGCATCGTGGCGAATGCCAGCCGCGATCTCGCGGGCGCGGCGGATTTCTTCTCCGAGGCCCTGCGCGCGGACCCGCGCAACGCCGAGCTTCTCGACCAGACCTTTGTCGCCAATCTCGTCGATGGCCGGCTGACGGAGGCCTTCCGCCTCGCGGAACGGCTGGCCCAGCGCGATCGGGACAACTCGCTGGCGCATGTCGCCTTGGGCGTACGCGCCTTGAAGGCGAAGGATTTCCAGCGTGCGCGCGCAGCCTTCGACCGCGCTGGCGGCAATGAGCGCCGCACCGATCTCACCGTGTCGCTCCTCAGGGCCTGGACGCTTGTCGGCTCGGGGGATCTCGATGGCGCGCTGCGCACGGTCGATCGCTTCTCCGATCCAGAACTCCGCCCGTTCCGGGATTTCTTCGGCGGCCTGATGGCCGATGTCGGCAAGCGGTTTCCGGAGGCGGAAAAGCGGCTGAGGAGCGCCTATGAGAGCGATCCCTCTTCCATCCGCTTTGCCGATGCCTATGCGCGATTGCTGTCGCGCCGGGGCCGCATCGCGGAGGCGCAAGGCATCTACCGACAATGGCGCGAACGCAATCTCGGCCAGCCGTTCCTTGATGCCCAGTCACTCACCCTGTTCAAGGGCGAGAAACTCGATCCGCTCGCGGCAGATGTCAGCGAGGGCGTGGCGGAGGTGTTCTACAGCCTCGGCAGCCTCGGTTCTGCGGCACGGGATCCGCTGACGGCGCTCGTCTACATGCAGTTCGCGCATTATCTCGCCGATCGCGACGAACTCATCACGTTGACCATCGCGGAATTCTACGAGCAGTTGCGCCAGAACCAGCGTGCAGCCGATACCTATGCGCGCATTCCTCCGGCATCGGTGTTCGGCAATCGCGCCGCCATCGGTCGCGCGGCGGCCTTGGAGAGGCTCGAGAAAACGGACGAGGCCATCGAGGCGCTGAAGGCGCTCCTTGCGCTCCACCCCGAGGATATCGAGGCGGCGGATACGCTGGGCTCCATCTACCGCGTGAAGAAGAACTGGCTTGCCTCCATCGAAGTCTACGAGGCGGCCATCAAGGCTACGAAAAACGTCGAGCAGAAGCATTGGCTGCTCTTTTTCGGTCGCGCCATCGGCTACGAGCGCTCGAAGCAATGGGCCAAGGCCGAGCCGGATTTCCTGAAGGCGCTCGAATTGCTGCCACCGCGCCCACGCAATGCGCGCGAACGCGCCGAACGGGCCAATGTTCTGAATTATCTGGCCTATTCCTGGGTCGACATGCACATGAACATCGACCGCTCCTTCGAAATGCTGCGCGAGGCAGTCTCGCTCGCGCCGCAGGATGGCGCGATCGTCGACAGCCTTGGCTGGGCCTATTTCCGCCTCGGGCGCTACGAGGAAGCCGTGCGTGAACTCGAGCGGGCCGTGCTGCTTCGCGCGGGCGACGTGACGATCAACGACCATCTCGGGGATGCTTACTGGCGGGTCGGGCGGCGGCGCGAGGCCCTGTTCAAATGGCAGCAGGCGCTTGATCTCAAGCCTGATCCCGAAGAGCGTGCCGCCATCGAGAAGAAGCTCGAGAACGGCCTCGAGGATGTATCCGCGGCGGTCACCTCGCCCGCTCCGAAGCCGAATGGCGGGTGATGCGGCGCGCATGTTTCGCGAATCCGCACCGGCCAAGGTCAATCTTTTCCTGCATGTGCTCGGCCGGCAGGCCGATGGATATCATGCGCTCGAAAGCCTCGTGGCCTTCGCCGATTTCGGGGATGAACTCGAACTCGATCCGGATCGGCCACTGGCACTGGCGGTGGAAGGGCCCTTCGCCTTCGGCCTCGCGGGCGACGACAACCTGGTGCTGAAGGCGGCGCGCGCGGCCACCGCGCAATTCGGCCGCCTGCGTCTCGGTGCATTCCGGCTCGTCAAGAACCTTCCCGTCGCCTCCGGCATTGGCGGCGGCTCCAGCGATGCCGGCGCGGCCCTGCGGCTCATCGCGCGGCTGAACGCCATTGATGTCGATGATGCGCGCCTCGCCGATGCAGCCCGTACCCTCGGGGCGGACGTGCCGGTCTGCCTCGATCCCACCGCCCCGCGCCTGATGCATGGGATCGGGCATGAACTGGGCAACCGGCTCTATGGGCTCCGGTACCCCGCGGTGCTGGTCAATCCGGTCGTGCCACTCGAAACGCGTGCGGTCTTCGCCGGACTGGGCCTTTCACCGGGCGATCGCTTCGTACCCATGAAGATGGAAACGCCCGGTGACCTCAAGGTGCTGGCCGGCACGCGCAATGACCTGGAAGGACCGGCCAAGGCGATCGTGCCGGAGATCGGGGCAGTGCTGGAGGCCCTTCGCGCCTCACCCGGCTGCCGTTTCGCGCGCATGTCAGGTTCCGGCGCCACTTGCTTTGCGATCTTTGACCATTATGCTGAGGGTGCGGGGGCGTCTGCCCGGCTGCAGGTCGAGCGGGGATGGTGGGCGCGACCGACCTGGCTGAAGCTTCCGAGCTGAACGATGATCACACCGGAATTCGCGCGGATGATGGCGCGCTACAATGCCTGGCAGAACCGCTCGCTTGTCGAGGCGGCGTCCGCACTGGAAGATGCTGCCCGCCGATTGGATCGCGGAGCGTTCTTCCGCTCCATCGCCGGCACCTTCAACCACCTCTATTGGGGTGATTCCATCTGGATGTGGCGCTTCGGCGCCACCGAAAAACCGAAGGGTGGCATCGCGGATTCGGTCGGTTGCTTCGAAGCCTGGGCGGATTTCGCGGCTGCGCGCCACGCGCTCGACCAGGTGATCCTCGATTGGGCGGAGGCTGTTCCGGCCGAATGGCTCAAGGGCGAGATGCGTTGGCATTCCAACGCGGCCGGTCGCGAAGTGTCGCGCCAGCATGGCCTGCTGGTCGCGCATTTCTTCAACCACCAGACCCATCATCGCGGGCAGATCCACGCGATGCTGACGGCAGCCGGTGCCAGGCCGGATGATACGGATCTGTTCCTGCTGCCGGATCGGGCCTGATCAATAGGCGCGGGCGAGGCAGAAATCGACGACCTCGCTCAAGGCTTCGCGCATGGGCGAAACCGGAAAGAGCGCGAGGGCATCCTTCGCCACCTCGCCGTAATGGCGGGCGCGCTCGACCGCATCCTCCAGCGCGCGATGCTTCTTCAGAAGTTCGACAGCGCGGGCCAGCGCCGCATCATCATTCTGGCCCTGCTCCAGCGCTCGCTTCCAGAAGGCGCGCTCCTCGTCCGAGCCGCGCCGGAAGGCGAGCACGACGGGCAGGGTGATCTTGCCCTCGCGGAAATCGTCGCCGACATTCTTGCCGAGCTTCGCGCCCGAACCGCCATAATCGAGAGCATCATCGATGAGCTGGAACGCGACACCGAGATTCATGCCGTAGGAGCGGCAGGCGCGACGCTTCGCTTCATCGCAATCCGGCACGAGCAGCGGGCCGACTTCCGCCGCCGCCGCGAAAAGCGCGGCGGTCTTCGAGCGGATCACCGCGAGATAATCATCCTCGGTGGTCGAGGTGTTCTTGGCGGCCGCGAGTTGCATCACCTCGCCTTCGGCAATGACGGCCGCGGCGGTGGAAAGCACATCGAGGCATGGCAGGGAACCCACCTCCACCATCATGCGGAACGCCTGACCGAGCAGGAAATCACCGACCAGCACGCTTGCCTCATTCCCCCACACCTTGCGCGCCGAAGGCTTGCCGCGCCGCAGGTCGCTTTCATCCACCACGTCATCGTGCAGCAGGGTCGCCGTGTGCATGAATTCCACGGCCGCCGCGAGGCGGATATGCCCCGCGCCCTGCACATTCGAGAGCTGCGCGGTGGCAAGAGTGAGCATGGGACGCAGGCGCTTGCCGCCCGACGAGATGAGATGCTGGGCCACCTCGGGGATCATCGTGACCTCGGAGCCCGTCCGCGAGAGGATCATCTCGTTCACGCGCATCATGTCATCGCGCACGAGGGCCACGAGGCGCTCGATGCCCTCCGTCCCGACCTTTTCGTTGAAGGAAACGACCACGCCCAACGGAATATTCCTCTTTTCACCCGGCCTTCGCGACCTCAAGACGCTTGCACCCTCTCTACGCGAATTGCAACGTTTGCGATCACCCTCCGGAAAGGCTGGACATGCAGATCACGGACGACAGGCTTCTCGTGGGGCGCTTGCGGCTCTTTCAGCCCGCCCGCGGCCATCGTGCCGGCACGGATGGCGTGCTGCTCGCGGCTGCTGTGCCGCCGGATGCCCTGCGCATTGCCGATCTCGGTGCCTCGACCGGACTGGTTGGTCTGGCGGCTGCGCTCGCCTTGCCCGAAGCGCGGGTGACGCTGTTCGAGCGGGAGACCGATCTGGTGGCGCTGTCGCGCCGGAACATCGAGGCCAATGCCCTCGCGGCGCGCGTTGAGGCCGTGGAAGCGAATATTCTCGCAAGGGGCGCGCTGGCCGATTTTCGCGAAGCCTTCGATGCCGTGCTCACCAATCCACCGTTTCTCGAGGCGCGTCGCACCCGTCTGTCACCCACCAAGGCGGGTGCGCATGCGCTGCGCGCGGAGGACGGTGCGTCACTGGAAGCCTGGATGCGCCGGGCGGCCTCCATCCTCAAGCCGCGCGGGCAAGTGGTGATGATCCATCGGGCCGATTCGATCGAGACGGTTCTCGCAGCGATGCACGGGCGATTGGGCAGCCTCCGCCTGCGGTTCATCCATCCGCGGGCGGGCGAGGATGCGATCCGCCTGCTGGTGCGGTGCGTGAAGGGCTCACGGGGCCCGCTCGCGATCGGCTCACCTCTCGTGCTGCATGATGCCGATGGACGTTTCACGGCCGAAGCGCTGGCCATCCATGAGGGGCGGGCGCGCATTGCCTTCATTCCCTGAAACGAGAAGCCCCGCGGGTTCGGGGATGGACAATACCCGCCCCTGGGGCCAAGCCGCTCACCGGCAAACGCGCACCCAGCGGCGCACATAGCCATGCGGTGTCCAGACCCAACGCGGGCGCTTCACGCAGCGCCGATAAACCGGACGCGGATAATAGACCGGCCGG
>JADCCH010000375.1 GCA_020252865.1 Methylobacterium sp. | reverse complement strand
CATTTCCTCGGTGGCCGCGTAGAGCGAGGTCCACTTCTTCACGATTGTCTCGAGATCGGGCACGCTGTCGAAATCGGTATCGGCGCCGGGCACCGGGAAATCGAGATAATCCCTGTGGCAGAAGACCTGGCTTTCGCCGGTCGAGGCGAGAATGATGAATTCGTGGGAGAGATCGCCGCCGATCGGCCCGGTATCCGCACGCATGGGAATACTCTTGAGGCCCAAGCGCTCGAAGGTGCGGAGATAGGCCACGAACATGCGGTTATAGGCGTGGCGCGCCCCGGCCTGATCGAGATCGAAGGAATAGGCATCCTTCATCAGGAACTCGCGGGAGCGCATGGTGCCGAAGCGCGGGCGAACCTCGTCGCGGAACTTCCACTGCAGGTGATAGAGGTTGAGCGGCAGGCCCTTGTAGGAACGCACATGGCCCCGGAAGATCTCGGTGATCATCTCCTCGTTGGTGGGCCCGAAGAGCATCTCGCGCTCATGGCGATCCTGGATGCGCAGCATCTCCTTGCCATAGGCATCGTAGCGGCCGCTCTCGCGCCAGAGATCGGCCGACTGGATCGTCGGCATCAGCAATTCGATCGCGCCGGAGCGGTTCTGCTCCTCGCGGATGATGTCGCAGACCTTGTTCAGCACCCGCAGGCCAAGAGGCAGCCAGGCATAGATGCCCGCCGATTCCTGCCGGATCAGCCCGGCGCGCAAGGCCAGACGATGCGAGACAATCTCCGCCTCCTTCGGCGTCTCGCGCAAGGTGGGGAGAAAAAAACGGGACATGCGCATCGGGAAGGCTCCGCGAACCGGCCTGCTGAATCACTTCGGAGGGCCATGATGCCCTTTTCGAAGGCGCTTCTGTCACACTTCTCGGCGAATGGGAATTGCCCCCCTGCACCGCTTTTTCCCGTTATGTTGCAGTGCATGATGACAAGCGCCTGCAGACCTGCTTCATTCGCTCCGTTCGGGAGGACACCGCCACCGCCGGGCGCTGAGCCAGGCGGTTCGGAGAAAGCGGACGCGAACAACGTCGCAGTCGAGAAAGAAGCCGATGAACGGCTTCGCTTTACCGGCTCAAGATCAAGAAAAACAAGGACTTGCTGGAAGGCGGGCAAACCCGCCTCTTTCTTTTTCCGGCTGGCCTCGCGCATGTCAGATCAGCGGGGCGATCCAGATCAGGAAGATGACGCTCACCAGGGTCGCTATGCCCGAGGTGACCAGCGCATACCACAGCAGATGCGCCTGATGTGGCGCACCCGGCTCCGAGCCGGCCTCGATCACGCCGGTTTCGACCTGGCTCCGCACGCGGAACGGCAGCACCGTGAACAGGGCCAACCACCAGATGACGAAATAGATCGCGATCGAGGTGCCGAGCGAAAAGATCAGTTGTCCCGAGCGCATGTAGAGCACAGCGAGCACGATGCCGATGCCGCAGAAGGCTGCGAGCAGGCCCAGCCCGACCTGCGCCGGGCCAGAGAGACGCATCGCCAGCCGATCCACCGCATTCATGCTCATACCTCCTCAAGTTCCGTCAGCGTGCCGAGGCAATCCTTGGGGTGAAGGAATAAAACCGGCTTGCCATGCGCGCCGATCTTCGGCTCGCCATCACCCAGAATACGCAACCCCCCGGCGATCAGAGCATCGCGCGCCGCACGAATGTCGCTGACCTCGTAGCAGAGGTGATGCATGCCGCCATCGGGGTTCTTCTCGAGGAATTTCACGATGGGGCTTGCGGCCCCCAGCGGCTCGAGGAACTCGATCTTGGTATTCGGCAGCGTCACGAAAGCCACCCGCACGCCATGCTCGGGCAGATCCTGCGGGGCGGAAACCTCGGCTCCCAAAGTCTCGCGGTAGACGCGCGTCGCCGCGGCAATGTCCTTCACGGCGATGGCGACATGATTCAGGCGTCCGAGCATGGCTTCCTCACTTTCTCATGTCGCTTTTCTGGGGCGCATCTCAGAGTTCGACGATCAGCACCTTCGTATAAGGCTTCTTGTCCCACAGATCATTGATCCCGGCGCGCACGCCGCGCTCGATCGCCTGCCGCACGGCCTCGGGGTCGCGGCGCGTGTTCTTGGGGATGGAGCGCCAGGTTTCTTCGACGAGGTCGCGCAGATGCGCCTCCATCGGCTCGCCCTCGTCATCCTCGCCGGGGATGCCGATGGTTGCGATATCGACCGAGCCGAGCCGGTTGCCGCGATCATCCAGCCCGATGGCGATGATCGCCGTGCCGGCGAAGCCGAGCTTGCGCCGCTCGCGGAGGCAATCATCCAGCGCGGAGATCAGCAGGTTGCCGTCCTTCACGAGCTGGCCGACGGGCACCTCGTCGATGATGGCCGGGCGTCCCGGTGCGAGCTGCACCAGGTCGCCATTATAGGCGCGTATCACGTCCCGCACGCCCTGCGCCTTCGCGAAATCGCGATGCATCGTGAGGTGCAATGCCTCGCCATGGGCGGGGATCGCGATCCTGGGCCTGATCCACTCATACATCCGACTCATTTCCTCGCGGCGCGGATGCCCGGAGACATGCACGAGACCGTCACGATCCGTGATGACCTCCACGCCCTGCTTCACCAGATTGTTGATGATGCCGCCGATGGCCTTCTCGTTGCCGGGAATGGCGCGCGAGGAGAAGATCAGCCGGTCACCGGGCGAAAGATCCACATCGGGATGGTCACCGGAGGCGATGCGCGCGAGCGCCGCGCGCGGCTCGCCCTGAGATCCCGTGAGGATCAGCACGCATTTGTCGCGCCTGATGCTCTTGTAGCGATCCACCGGCACGAAAGGCGGCAGGCCGTCGAGCATGTCGAGTTCGCCCGCGACATCCGCCACGCGATCCATCGCGCGGCCGACCACGATCACCTCGCGGCCCGCTTCCCTCGCGGCCTCGGCCACGGCGCGGATGCGCGCGACGTTGGAAGCGAAGGTGGTGACCGCCACCCGGCCCCTGGATTGCGCGATGAGATCGTGCAGCGAGACTTGCACATCACGCTCGGAAGGCGAGATTCCGTCCCGTGTCACGTTGGTGGAATCAGAGATCATCGCGAGCACGCCCTCGTCGCCGATGGCGCGCAGGCGGGTTTCATCCGTCGGCTCGCCCAGCACGGGCGTTTCGTCGATCTTCCAGTCCCCGCTATGCAGCACGGTGCCGAGCGGCGTGCGAATCGCGAGCGCCATCGCCTCGGGGATGGAATGCGCGACCGGCACGGTCTCGACATGGAAGGGCCCGAGGCGGAATTCGCCGCGCTGGGGAATGACCCGCACCGGTGGATGCGGGCGGTTCTCTTCCGAATAGCGCCGCGCTTCCAGGAGGTTCGCCGCGAAGGGCGTCATGTAGACCGGTGCGCCCAGGCGCGGCCAGAGATCGGCCAGCGCGCCGAAATGGTCCTCATGCGCATGGGTGATCACGATGCCCAGAAGGTTTTTCTTCTCCGCCTCGATGAAGCGGATATCCGGCATCACGAGGTCGATGCCCGGCAGGTCCGGCCCCGCGAAGGAAACGCCGCAATCCACCATCAGCCACTGGCGCTTCCTGCCCGTGCCGAAGCCGTAGAGCGCCATGTTCATGCCGATTTCGCCGAGGCCCCCGAGAGCCGCGAAAACCAGTGACTCTTCCTTCATGCCCCGCCGGCACCTTTCCGTCTCCGCCCGGCGTCACGCCTCAGGGCAGGACAAACACATCGCCCGCAACAATGGTCACGGGCCCGGATTCCGTTTCGAGCCGGAGCGCCCCTTGCGCATCGAGCCCCGAAAATGAGCCCTCCCGCGCGCCATCCGGCAACTTGACCCTCAGCCTTTGGCCCATGGGGAGGCTCGATGCAAGCCAGCGTTGGCGGATCGACGCGAAGCCCCTTCCCTCATCGAACATTGTGAGCGCCTCGGCAAAGGCCTTCTGAAGCGCATCGAGCAGGCTGTCGCGGGTGATCCAGGGCGTCTTTGCTGTCAGATGCGCCGCCGGCTGGTCGAGGCCTTCGGGCGCATGCGCCACATTGACGCCCATGCCGATGACCACGCCCGGCCGACCCGCGGGATCGCTCTCGCCCTCCAGCAGGATGCCAGCGAGCTTCCGCCCGTCGAGCAGCATGTCGTTCGGCCATTTCAAGGCAAGGCGCGAGGCGAGATCCGGTGCAAGGGCGGTGATGGCCTCGATGAGCGCAACACCGGCCACGAAGCCAAGAAGCGGAAACTTTGCGGGTTCGCAGGGCGCGACAAGCGCAAGGGATGCATGGAGGTTGCCGGGCGGCGAAAGCCAGCCGCGCTCGTGGCGTCCTCGCCCCGCGCTCTGCGCATCGGCAATAACCCACAACCGGTCGGCACCAGCACGCAGCGCCTCTTTCGCGGCCGAATTGGTGGAGCCGATTTCCGGCTCGTGGCGGAGCGCGTAGCCGCATGCCGCCAGACGGGGATCAAGCCGGAGTGTCACTCTCTCCCGGCCACTCAGAACAGTGACTTCGCGGCGAGTTGCGCCACGTTCTTCAGCGGGCCGGCGACAATCGCGAAAAGCAGCACGAAGCCGGCCGAGAGCCACATCAGGCTCTTGAGCTCGATGGCCATGGGCTGGAAGGCCGGGGCCGGCTCATCGAAATACATCACCTTGATGATCCGCAGATAGTAATAGGCCGAGACCACGCTGGTCACGATACCGATCACCGCCAGAACGAAAAGCTTCGCCTCGATCGCGGCCGCGAAAACGTAGAACTTCGCAAAGAAGCCCGCGAGCGGCGGAATCCCGATCAGCGAGAAAAGCAGCGCCGCCATCGCGAAGGCAAGGCCCGGACTGGTGCGCGCGGCACCCGCCAGATCCGTGATCTGCTCCACGCGCCGGCCATCGATCTGCATCGCGAGGATCACCGCGAAAACGCCGATCGTCATGGCGAGGTAGATGGCCATGAAGATCACGATTCCTTCCACGCCGGCAATCGTGCCGGCCGCAAGGCCCACCAGCGCGTAGCCCATGTTGCCGATGGAGGAATAGGCCATCAGGCGCTTGATGTTCCGCTGGCCGATGCCGGCGAAGGCCCCAAGGCCCATCGAGGCGATGGCCACGAAGATGATGATCGGCTGCCAATCCTTCAGAACCGGCAGGAAGCCATCAACAAGGATGCGCACGGTCATCGCCACGGCGGCCATCTTGGGCGCGGTGGCGACGAAGGCGGCCACGGGCGTGGGCGCGCCTTCATAGACATCGGGCGTCCACATGTGGAAAGGCACGGCGCTCATCTTGAAGGCGAGGCCCGCCACGATGAAGACAAGACCGAACATCACGCCCGCACCGCCCGGCGCGGAAACCGCCCTGGCAATGGCCGGGAAGGTCACCGAGCCCGTGAAGCCATAGACGAGGCTCATGCCGTAGAGAAGCATGCCCGAGGAGAGCGCACCGAGCACGAAATATTTCAGGCCCGCTTCGGCGCTCTTCTCGTTGTCGCGGTTCATGGTCGCGATGACATAGAGCGCGAGGCTTTGCAGTTCGACACCGAGATAGAGCGAGATCAACTCGTTGGCCGAGCACATCATCATCATGCCGATGGTCGAGAGCAGGATGAGGATCGTGTATTCGAACCGGGCGATCTTCGCCTCGCGCAGGAAGCGTGTGGACATGACAATCGCGGCAATCGCGCCGATCAGCGTGAGGATCTTCATCACGCGGGCGAAGCTGTCGACCACGAAGGCCTCGTTGAAGGTCGAGACACGACCGGGGCTCTGGTCAATCAGCAGCAGGCCGGCCACGAGCAGCGCGGTGATGGCGATGCCGTCGATGAGCTTCTTCGCGCCATCACCCCGGAAGGCGCCGATCAGCACCAGCACCAGTGCAGTCACCGCCAGCAGGATTTCCGGCAAGGCCGGGCCGAAATCGGGAACGGGAGAAACGGGAACATTCATGGCTTCACCCGTTATTTCACAAGTGCCGCGGCCTTGGCCGGCAGCCCGGATTGCAACCCGGCGATCAGCGCATCCACGCTCGCCTGGCTCATGGATAGAATCGCGTTCGGCTGCACGCCGTAATAGATGACGAGCACGGCGAGCGGCGCGAGGATCGCGATCTCGCGCAGCGAGAGATCGGGGATCGACTCGAGCGCGTGCTTCTCGATCCGGCCATAGACGACACGGGCGAAGAGCCAGAGCGCATAGGCCGCCGAGAGGATGACGCCGGTCGTCGCGCCGAACGCGACCCAGGTATTCGCCTTGAAGGAGGCGAGCAGCGTGAGGAACTCCCCCACGAAGCCGGACGTGCCCGGCAGGCCCACATTCGCCATGGTGAAGAGCAGGAATGCAAGCGCGTAGAGCGGCATCCTGTTCACGAGGCCGCCATAGGCCGCGATCTCGCGGGTATGCATTCGGTCATAGACCACGCCGACACAGAGGAAGAGCGCACCGGAAACGAGCCCGTGGCTCACCATCTGGAACACCGCGCCCTGAACGCCTTGCGCGTTCAGCGTGAAGAGGCCCATCGTCACGAAACCCATATGGGCCACGGAGGAATAGGCGATCAGCTTCTTGATGTCCTCCTGCATCATCGCGACCAGCGAGGTGTAGATGATGGCAATGACCGAAAGCGCGAAGACGAAATTCGCGAAATAGAGGCTCGCCTCGGGGAACATGGGGATCGAGAAGCGCAGGAAGCCGTAACCTCCCATCTTCAGCAGGATGCCGGCAAGGATCACCGAACCGGCGGTCGGCGCCTCCACATGCGCATCGGGCAGCCAGGTATGAACCGGCCACATCGGCATCTTCACCGCGAAGCTCGCGAAGAAGGCGAGCCACAGCCAGTATTGCATGTTCGAGGGGAACCTGAAGGCGAGCAGCTTCACGATATCCGCCGTACCCGCCGTCCAATACATCGCCATGATGGCGATCAGCATCAGCACGGAGCCGAGCAGCGTATAAAGAAAGAACTTGAAGCTCGCATAGATGCGCCGCGCCCCGCCCCAGATGCCGATGATCAGGAACATCGGGATGAGGCCCGCCTCGAAGAAGGCATAGAACAGCACGAGATCGAGCGCCACGAACACGCCGATCATCAGCGTCTCGAGAGCCAGGAAGAGCGCGTAAT
>JADCCH010000374.1 GCA_020252865.1 Methylobacterium sp. | reverse complement strand
GGAATGCACGATGAAGTTCTGTTCCAGCAACCGTGCCTTGATGGCGTCCTCCTCGGTCGGCCCCTCGATCCGCCATTCCCTGCCCGAGGCCATTTCCCGCCCGATGGCGAAGCCGAAGACGATATCCGCGTCGGGATGCGCCTCGAAATAGGCGAGGGTCTTGGCCAGACGATCCGAGACTGGTGGATCATCGTCATCGTTGCGCACGATGATTTCACCACGCGCCGCAGCAATCGCGCGGTTCAGTGTGCGCGGCAGGCCAAGGTTCCGGCTGTTCCGCACCAGCACGAAACGCGGATCGGAGGCGAAGCGCGCCTCCAGATACGAGCAATCAAGATCAGGCCTGTCGACCGCCACGATCACCTCGGCCGGGATGGGCTCGGCCAGGAAAGACGCGACGATCTCACCGAGATGCTCGTTCCCGGTCGTGGGAATGACAACACTGAGACGGATGGGAGATGGGGTCACGCCGCCTCGCTTTCCGGCCTGCGCATCAGCAGGATGGCGAGCGTCACCGCGTGGCGCAAAAAGTAATGGGCTGCAAACATGGCAAGAGCGATATCCGCAGGAAACAGGGTCGCAAGCGCGAAAATCAGCAGGCAGGCGCCGCTGGCCCACAAGCCTGCATGCAGAAGCCGGCTCGATCGCGCCTTCCTGTTGATCGCGAAGGCTTGCGAATAGACCGCATCGGCCATGGCGACCCCGTAGGACAGGAAGATGATGATGGTCACGACTTCCGTGCCCTTGAAGCGGTTCAGCGCCGGCACGTTCTGCACGGCCAGATAGAACAATGCGGCGCAAACCATGCCAAATGCCGTGAAGAACAGCCCGACCGACAGCACGATCCTGCCCGAGGGAAGGTGCTCCACGAACCGGCGATAGAACACGTAGATCGCAGGTTTCAGCGTATTGTAGATGAAGCGACCCGTGGAGAACCCGAGAGTGTAGAGGCCGAGGGTATCCAGACCGAACAGGGCGCCGATGATCAGTTTATCGATGTGTTCCAGCGAGTTGGGCAGCGCGTTCGCGACGCTGATGGTCATGCTTTCGCGCACGCCGGGCCGCCGCATGGCGGAGAAGGGCCCGAAGGAAACGCCCGAGAAATCGAGCCGCGAATAGACCACCATCGCGAAGAACAGCGCGTGGAAAGCCGTCATGACGCCCAGTTGGACGAGCGTCGTGGTGAGCACGGAAGCGCCGATGGCGAGCAGACCCACGAAGGCGAGGAAAGCCACGGAGTATTTCGCGAAAGCGAAAAGAAAGAACCGCAGGAATTCCTGCCGCGCCTGCAGCAGCGGCGCGTAGAAATCGAAAACGCCGTAATGGAAAGCGGCAAACACCGCGATGGCGATCGTGGTGGGGGTGAGATTGGCGGATGGCCAACCCATCCAGAACCAGAGCGCGGCGACAAACCCGGCCAGAACAAAACAGAGGCCCGAAAGATAGACGCGGCCGACGAAGAGTTCGGCCATCTCATGCGAATCATTCTCGGCGACCGCACGCACGAAGACCTTCGAACTGTCGAGGAAGGTCAGGATCGCTGCCAGAGAAAAAATCGCAAGAACGAGCCTGTAGAGGCCCGCATCGGCCGTTTTTCCGCTATAAACCAACAACAGGATGATCGCATAGTTGACGAGCCCCGGCAGCGACGAGGCGAGAATGGACAGCGGGCCACGCAGGAGCAGGTCTTTGAAATGGTTTCGCATCGCTGCTCTTCGAACCGGTCGTTACTCGCGCAATGCCCGCGATCGCCAAGGCGACAGCAGGTCCGGCTCCAGACGAGTGCGGACGATACGACGCCAGGCCAATCTTGGCGAAGTTCCGCCTTGCCGGCGCCGCATGATCATTGCAGCCAGGGTTTCGATACGTTCCGCAAGCGGAAACGCCTGATTTTACCTTTCACAGCATGATGTGCATTGCAAGGTTCGCACGCAAAGGGGAGCCATGAAAAAAGCCGGATGGTTATCGCCCCTGAATTCTGTGCAACCGGATTTGCTTTCCGGTGCGTGGTTGCTGGTTGCCGCACTGCTCTGCTTCGGCGTGACTGCCGCAAGCGCAGATATTCGTCCGGCCGGAGGGCTGGTGAACGGTGCGAAAATCATCCCGGTCACCAATCTTGACGATTCCGGTCCCGGCTCGCTGCGCGCCGCCCTGGAGGCGCGGGGGCCGCGCATCGTGGTGTTCGAGGTGGCGGGCCTGATCCGCCTTCAATCGAACCTCACGCTCATCGAACCGCAGGTGACCATCGCGGGCGAAACGGCTCCGGCGCCAGGCATTGTCCTCACGAGGGGCAGCTTCAACATCCGCACGAAGGACGCGATCATCAGCCACATCGCCGTCTATCCCGGCAGCACGGATGATCTGGCGGTGGGTGAGAATCGCGATGCCATGTCCTTCAACGGCTCTGATGCGCCGGGCAAGCATCGGCAGCAGAACATCGTCCTGCGGAATGTAAGCCTCGGCTGGGGTGTCGATGAAAACCTGGGCATCCAGGGGTTGACGAGCGACATCCTGATCGAGCGCGCGCTCATCGCGCAGCCGCTCTACAGGGGCGGCCACCCCAAGGGCAGGCGCGCCATGAACCTGCTGCTCGGCAATCCCGTCGGCCGGGTGGTCATCGCGGGTTCCGTCCTGGCCTCGGCCAACCAGCGCAGCGCGCGTTTCACCCAGGGCAACCGGGTAAGCTTCGTTAACAACCTGATTTACGGGCCCGGCCGCGTGGCGACCCATCTTGATTCCAGCCAGGAAATCCTCAACGCCGGCGCGATCGATATCATCGGGAATGTCTATGTCCCCAATGCGGATACCGCCTGCAAGGGGTCGTTCATCCGCATCGATCCCGCCTTTTTCAATCGGCAGCCGCTGACCTCCGTCTATGTTCAAGACAACATGTCGATCGGGCCCCGCGCCAATTGCCTGCAAGGGGTTGATCGCGGTGAGGCCGGCCTGTCCGCCTCTCCCGCTCATCGGCTGACGGATTGGAGCATTCGTCCCGCGACAGCCGTCTATCCGGAGATCCTTCGGCAGGTCGGATCGCATCCGGCCGCACGAAACCCTGTCGATCGACGCGTGATCGCGGGCATCCGCGACGACAGCCTGCGCATCATCGATCGCGAGAGCGATGTCGGCGGCATGCCCGATATCGCGCCGGTCCGACATATCCTGCGTCTGCCGGTCAGCTCCGCATTGCTCGGCGATGACAGCGCGGTCAGCCGTATGAAGGCCTATCTTTGCGAGCGGCACCAGCTGGTGACGGGCGGCTTGCCCTGTTCACCGTGAAAACCGGCTTCAACGCCCGATGGCGCGGCGCATCTCGCTGTTTTCGCGGGCAGCGTAGGTGTCGAGCGAGTGCCGGGCGAGGATGCGCCCCCGGGCCGCGGCCGAAATCGCGGGATGCGACGCCTGATCAGCCATCGCCCGGCGGATGGCTTCCGCGAGGTCTTCGGCGGCCACACTCCTCGCGAGATATCCGGTGCGCTGATCCTCGACCAGTTCGACAATGCCGGGAATCGGCGATCCGATGGCGACCATGCCGGCCGACATCGCCTCGATCAGCACTTTCGGCAGGCCCTCATGCAGGCTGCCCAGCAGAAACAGACGATGCTGCCGGAACAGGGCGCTGATCTCCATGTTCTGCATGCGCGGGATGATGGTGATGCGGGCACCCGTGCGCTGGATGATGGTCTCTACCGCCGGGCGTTCCGAGCCATCGCCGACCATGATCAGCGCCATGCCGGTCTGTGCGACAGCCTCGGCAATCGCGCGCACATTCTTCTGCGGCTCAAGGCGCCCCACGAAGATGAGCGTGCCGGGTTCGGGGACATGATCCGGATCGGGCGCGAAGAGTTCAGTATCGACATAGGTTGGCGCGACAAAAACCTTGCCCTTGCGCCAGAGGATCAGCCGTGAAATCTCCGCCTTCGCGCTTTCGGTCGTCACGGAAACAAGCCGTGCCCCGTTGAACAATACGGCTTCGATGAGCAGCGCCACGGTGCCGCGCAGGGCCTGCCGGTTCTTGAAGAGGCGCCGCGAGAGGAGGTAGCCGCAGCGGGCAAAGAGCGGAACGCCGAAGAGCCGCAGGATCAGCGCCGGCCAGCTGCCGCTGATCTGGTTGGTCTTGGACAGGGATACGCCGCTCCGCGAAAGCTTCCACAGGAGCCCGAGATTGAGCGAATGCAGCAGGCCGGAGAGATTGCCGCTCGCTTTCGTGCGGGGCGTCACCAGCCGGAAACGCGCCCGGATATCCGGGCGGCAATCCACCAGTGCCAATGCCTCGTGATCGGCGGGATCGTAGCTGAAGATCACCACCTCATCGCAATATCCGCGTTCGAGATGCCGCACATAGATCTGGATTTCCCGCGAAAGGATGCCTTCCCGGTGCCATTTGGTCAGGGACGCCTTGAAGGACAGGAACAGAGCGAGGCGCATGCGGGGAGACCAGAACTGGATCGGTTGGCTTCGGTTGGTCGGAACTCTAGGGCATTTTCCGATCAAGTGGATACCGGTTGATCGGAAAATGCCCTCGTTCCTGCGGGAGTTGATGCGCCATGCTCGCGCAAGGCGTCATGAGCAGGCCGAGCGGATCGGATTCTTGCTATCGACACCTCGGCCGCGATCATAACGTGCGGTCGATCTCCGCCAGCACGCTGAGCACGATGCCGCGGGTCATCATCTCGGCGCGGAAGGGGCGGGCGCTGATCGCGACATCGCGCGCAAGGCCCGGAATCGCGTAACGCTTCAGGCCTTCCGAAAGCCCCCGTTCGAGATGCGGCCAGGCCCGCATGCCGGGCCCGCAGAAGACGATGGCGCGCGGCTGGAAAAGATGAATCAATGTCGCCACGCCTTGCGAGAGCACGCGGCCTGCGTTCTCCAGAAGCCCCATGATGATTCGCTCGCCCTCATCGGCCCGCGCGGTCAGCGCCTGCATCTCCCGCTCACCGGGATAGAATTGGCGAATGGGCTCGGCAAAGGCCGTGATGGCCATGGCATCGCGAAGCAGCGCGTAATCCGCAAGATAGCTCTCGACGCAGCCGCGCGAGCCGCAGCGGCATTGCGGCCCATCGGGGTCAAGCGGGATATGCCCGAACTCGATGCCGCCACCGCGCCGGCCGCGCAAGGGCTCGCCATTGATGAACACGCCGAGGCCCACGCCATCGCCGATCATCACGCAGGCCGTCACGCCCATGCGCAATTCCTTTTCCGCGAGAAGGATCGCATGCGCCATGGCGCTGGCATCGTTGTCGATCACCACCATCAGGCCCGTCGCCTGCTCCAGCGCGCGCGCCAGAGGCAGGTCGGCATGGGGGGTCACCGGGCTCCAGGCCACGATGCCCTGTTCACGATCCACGAAGCCCTGAAAGGCAACGGCGATGGCGAGCACGGGGCCGGGCGGCGCATGATCTCGCCGGAAGGCCGCGATGCATTCCGCCAGCGTCTCAACGAGCGCTGCGGGCGAGAGCCGCGCGATCGAGACGGCCTGCTCGGCGAGTGCCAGCGTGCCGCCTGCGAAATCCGCGAGATGCAGCGCGATGCGATCGAGCCCCACCCACAGGCCGATGATGAGCCCCCGCCCCGGGTTGAAACCGATCAGCGCGCCGGGCCGGCCCGGGCCAGTCTGAGGGTCGGCTCCGTCAGTGCCGATATCCTCGAGCAGCCCCTCCTCGATGAGTTTGCTGGTGAGCCCGGAAATCGAGGACGGGCTCATGCCCAACAATCGTCCGATGGTCGCCCGGCTCTGCGATCCATTGCGCCGAAGAGCCTCGAGAAGCCGGGCGCGCGCTTCGTCGCGCTTGGGAGATCGATTGTCACGGGAAGGGGGAGATATGTTCATGAACTGAAAGAATAGACAGCATTGATCAGGTCGGCAATGGCTGATTTGACACTTGTTTGCGCTTTTTCGCATATGCGAAGAAGGGAGGCAGGAGTAATTTTTTCGAGCATTAAATTTATTCCGGTTGACTCTTCGGGCGCATCGCGGTGTTCTCATGGCAAGCAGCCGGGAAAGGCATGGGAGTGGGATTACGTCCTTTCCCCGCCCGGAGGCAGATCGGGAGGATGATATGAACAAGTTGCTTGGCGCGGCGGCCCTGGCCGCTTTTGTGTCCTTGTCGCCCGCGGTGCTCGCGCAGGCGAGGGGCCCGGTGATCGGTGTGAGCTGGTCTAATTTCCAGGAAGAGCGTTGGAAGACCGACGAAGCCGCCATCAAGGCCGCCATCGAGAAGGCCGGCGGAACCTATCTCTCGGCGGATGCGCAATCCTCGCCCGCCAAGCAGCTGACGGATGTCGAAAGCCTCATCGCGCGTGGCACCAAGGCGCTGATCGTTCTCGCGCAGGACGCGAATGCCATCCGCCCGGCCATCGACAAGGCCGTGAACGAGGGGGTGGCCGTGGTGGGCTATGACCGCCTGATCGAGAATCCCAAGGCCTTCTACCTCACCTTCGACAATATCGAGGTGGGCCGGATGATGGCCCGCGAGATCCAGAAGGCGAAGCCGGAAGGCAATTATGTCTTCATCAAGGGCTCGGGCGCGGATCCGAATGCGGGCTTCCTGTTCCAGGGTTCGATGGAAGTGCTGAAGCCGGCGATCGACGCGGGCAAGATCAAGAATGTCGGCGAGGCCTTCACCGATGGCTGGCTGCCCGCCAATGCCCAGCGGAACATGGAGCAGTTCCTCACCCGTAACAACAACAAGGTGGATGCGGTGGTGGCCGCGAATGACGGCACGGCCGGTGGTTCCATTGCCGCGCTGGCCGCGCAGGGCCTCGCCGGCTCGGTGCCGGTTTCGGGCCAGGACGCGGATCGCGCGGCACTGAACCGCATCGCGCTCGGGACCCAGACCATGACCGTGTGGAAAGACGCGCGCGAACTCGGCAAGGCGGCGGCTGAAATCGCCATCCAGCTCGCGGGTGGCAAGAAGCTTGAGGAAGTGGCCGGCGCGGTGAAGTGGAACCAGGGCCCGGCCAAGGCCCAGATGAACGCCATCTTCCTCAAGCCCGTGGCCATCACCAAGGACAACCTGAACCTCGTGATCGAGGCCGGCTGGGCTCCGAAATCGGCGGTTTGCCAGGGGGTTCCGGCCGGCAAGGTCGCGGCCTGCAACTGAACGGATCGAGCGTTCCTCCCGGAGAACCTGCCGCGCGGCCGCGCGGCAGGCGCCCGGATGGCGGCCCGAGCGCCGCTTCCCGGTTTCGTTTCTGCATTGGTCATGCCTGCGGGAGATTGCCATGGAGCTTTTGCGCAAGCTTGAGATCGATGCCCGCCTGATCGGCATGCTCACGGCCCTGGCCATCATCTGGTTCGGATTTCACCTCCTCTCGCAGGGGGCTTTTCTCACCCCGCGCAACCTGTGGAACCTCTCGGTCCAGACCTCGGCCATCGCCGTCATGGCCTGCGGCATGGTACTGGTGATCGTGACGCGGAACATCGACCTTTCGGTGGGGTCGGTGCTCGGTTTTGTCGGCATGGCGATCGGCGTCTTCCAGGCGCGCTGGCTTCCGGAAATCTGGGGCCTCGAAAACCCGCTGACCATGCCCGCGACGCTTCTCTTCGCGATGCTCTGCGGCGGGTTGATCGGCCTCTTCCATGGCGCACTGATCGCCTATCTCGCGATCCCCTCCTTCATCGTCACGCTCGGCGGGTTGCTTGTCTGGCGCGGGGCTGCCTGGTGGGTCACGACCGGGCAGACCGTCGCGCCGATGGATGGCCGTTTCCGCGCCCTTGGCGGCGGCATCGAGGGCGCGATCGGCGCGGCGGCGAGCTGGATGATCGCCGTCATTGCCATCCTCGCCATCGTGATTTCCATGCTGATGCGCCGGCGCCGCCGGGCCGAATTCGGCTTCAGCCTGCGTCCTCTCTGGGCGGAAATGCTGGTGATCGGCCTTGCCGCGGCGAGCGTCATCGCGGTCACGCTGATCGTGAACGCCTATCCGCTGCCGCCGGGCATTGCGCGGCGCATCGTCGAGGCGCAGGGCCAGGTCTGGCCGCAGGGGGGCGTGTTCATCGCCCATGGCTTCGCGGTGCCGGTGCTGATCGCGGTGCTGGTCGGCGTGGTGATGACCTTCGTGGCAACGCGCATGCGCTTCGGGCGCTATGTGTTCTCGATCGGCGGCAATCCGGAGGCGGCATCGCTCTCCGGCATCAAGACCAGGGCCGTGACGATGCAGGTTTTCGGGCTCATGGGCCTGCTCACGGGCCTTGCCGCCTGCATCACCACCGCGCGCCTCAATGCCGCGACGAATTCCGCCGGCACGCTCGATGAGCTCTATGTCATCGCGGCGGCGGTCATCGGCGGCACGAGCCTCGCGGGCGGTGTCGGCACGATTGTTGGCGCGATGCTCGGCGCGCTCATCATGCAATCCCTGCAATCCGGCATGGTGCTGCTGGGGGTGGATACGCCCTTGCAGAACATCGTCGTGGGCATCGTCCTGGTGATGGCGATCTGGCTCGACGGCCTCTATCGCCGCCGGATCCGCTAGAGCGAAATTCGATCTGAATAAATAAGATCGACCGCTCTCTGTTCTTGTGATTGATCGCATTTTCTTCGACCAACCGGTATCCACCTGATCGGAAAATGCTTTAAGGGGAGGGAGGGATGGCCGAAACCCGCGCACCGCTCGTCGAGATGCGTTTCATCTCCATTGCCTTCGGCGGCATCAGGGCCGTGGAAGAGGTGAGCGTCGATCTCTATCCCGGTGAGGTCGTGGGCCTGCTCGGCCATAACGGCGCGGGCAAATCGACCCTGATCAAGATCCTCTCCGGTGCCTATCGTGCCGATTCAGGCGAAATCCTGGTCGATGGCCGGAAGGCCGAGATCAACTCGCCGCGCGATGCCAAGGCGCTGGGCATCGAGACGATCTACCAGACGCTGGCCCTCGCCGATAACGTCGATGCCGCCGCGAACATCTTCCTCGGCCGCGAGAAACTCACACGCTGGGGCACGCTCGACGATGCCGCGATGGAAAGCGAGACGCGCGGGGTGATGGCGCGGCTGAACCCGCATTTCCGCCGCTTCAACGAGCCGGTCAGCGCGCTCTCGGGTGGCCAGCGCCAATCCGTGGCGATTGCCCGCGCCATCCATTTCAACGCACGCGTGCTCATCATGGACGAACCCACCGCGGCCCTCGGCCCGGCCGAGACCGCGCAGGTGGGTGAACTCACCAGACAGCTCAAGGCCGAGGGGATCGGCATCTTCCTCATCAGCCACGATTTGCATGATGTGTTCGATCTCGCGGATCGCATCGCGGTGATGAAGAACGGCAAGGTGGTGGGCACGGCGCGCATTGGCGACGTGACGCGCGACGAGGTGCTCGGCATGATCATCGGCGGCAAATGCCCGCCCGGTGCCATTCCCGGCCCCGGCGCGAGCCCGTGAGGATGACATGATTCGATTTCCCGATCTCCAGGGCAAGGCCGTGCTGATCACCGGCGGCGCGAGCGGCATTGGTGAAGCGCTGGTGCGCGCCTTCCATCGCGAGGGCGCGCGGGTGGGCTTCCTCGATCTCGATCGGGCGAATGGCGAGCGTCTCATGGCCGAACTCGGAGAGCGTGCGGCTTTCCAGACCGCAGACTTGCGTGATCTCGAAGCCTTGCCCGCTGCGATTGACCGGGTGCGCGAGAGGACCGGCCCCTTCAGCGTGCTCGTGAACAATGCCGCGCGTGATGATCGCCACAGCCTCGACGAGGTGACGCCTGCTTATTGGCGTGAGCGCTTCGCCACGAATATCGACCACCAGTTCTTTGTCGCGCAGGCGGTCTACAGGGACATGATCGGCCTTGGCGGCGGCGCGATCATCTGCATGGGTTCGACGAGCTACATGCAATCCAAGGATTCCTTCGTGGCTTACAAGACCGCGAAAAGCGCGGTGGTCGGCCTCACGCGGGCGCTGTCGCGCGAACTGGGCGCGCATCAAATTCGCGTCAATTGCCTGATCCCCGGCTGGATCATGACCGATCGGCAGGTCGAGATGTGGCTCACGCCCGAAAGCGAGGCGGAACTCCTGCGCCAGCAATGCATCAAGCGCCGCCTTGTGCCGGAGGACATGGCCGGGCCGGCGCTCTTCCTTGCCTCCGATCTCAGCGCGGCCATGACCGCGCAGACGATGATTGTCGATGGCGGCTGGGTGTGAGGTGGTGTGATGAGCGTGGTTCGCATCCATGATCCGCGCTTTGCGCGCCTGATCATCGGCCATGCCAATCTCGAAAGGCTCTGGACCGGCGGTCGCTGGCTGGAAGGCCCGGCCTATTTTCCTGCCGGGCGTTATCTCGTTTTCTCCGATATCCCGAATGATCGCCTGCTGCGCTTCGACGAGATGAGCGGGCAGGTCTCCGTCTTCTGGCCGGGCTGTGGCTTCCACAACGGCCATGCGCGCGACCACCAAGGGCGGCTGATTTCCTGCGAGCATCTGGCGCGCGTCATCAGTCGCGTCGAGCATGACGGTTCCCGCCGCGTGCTCGCGAGCCATTGGCAAGGCAAGCGCTTCAATTCGCCGAATGACGTGATCGTGGCGCCCGATGGTGCGATCTGGTTTTCGGACCCGACCTACGGCATCGACGGCGATTACGAGGGCGAAAAGGCCGAAAGCGAGATCGGTGCCTCCCATGTCTACCGGCTCGACACTGAAACCGGCGTGGTCGAGGTGGTCATCACCGATCGCGTGAAGCCCAATGGCCTCGCGCTCGCGCCCGATGGGCAATTCGTCATGGTGGCGGATACGGGCAGGACACACCGGCCCGGACTCGATGCCACGCTCACGCGCTACCGCCTTGATGCGGAAGGTCGACCCATCCAGCCCGGCGAGACCTTCGCGACCCTCACGGATGGCTTCTTCGACGGCTTCCGTTTCGACGCCGAGGGCAACCTCTGGAGTTCGGCCGGGCGATCCGTGCATTGCTACGGGCCCGATGGCGCACTGGGCCTGACGATCGAGATCGGCGAGATCGTCGGCAATCTCTGCTTTGGCGGGCCGAAGCGCAACCGCCTTTTCATCTGCGCGCAGACCTCACTTTTCAGCCTTTTCGTCAATGCGCGAGGTTCGACGTGAGGATTGTGGCGGCTTTCTCGCCAAAGGCTACATTTCGAGGCCGCAGCGGCGGCGCTCCAGCGCGGAGACCACATGAAAACCGAGCCTGCGGAACGGTTCCGGCGCGATGCGGCTCGCGCTGCCATAGGCGCTGGTGACATCCGCCTGCGGGTTGCCCGTTATCATCATCTCGGCGAGCCTTTTGCCGAGGATCGTGCCCTTCACCACGCCAGACCCGTTGCAGCCGGCCGAGCCATAGAGGTTCTCATCCAGCTTTCCCCACCGCGGGGAGCCGTTCATCGTCAGCGCGGTGGTGCCACCCCAGACATATTCGAGCGCCACGTGCTTCAGCGCGGGGAAGCGGCGGCGGAAATTGTCCGTCAGCCTCCGCCGCACTTCCTCGCGCGCCACCGGCTTCTCGTAGGAATAGAGAGACCGAACCAGGAAGCGATCCTTCTCCACCCGCCGAAGGGTGGAGCCGAGGCGATGCGCCGGCAGCAATCCCCAGGCCGGTTCGCCCAGTTTCGCAGCGTCGGTTTCAGACATCGCTTCGGTGATT
>JADCCH010000373.1 GCA_020252865.1 Methylobacterium sp. | reverse complement strand
CTTCAGCAGAACCTCCGTCCCCTTCGGCTCCGGCATCGGCATGCGCAGCGGAACCAGCGGCTCGCCGAATTCGGAAACCGCATAGCAGAACAGGGACTCGCTTTCCTTGAGCATGGGATCAGCCGTGATGTTGACCAAGATAGAGGTTTGCCGCCCGCTCGTCGGCAAGCAGGCGATCGGCCGGACCTTCCATCGCGACGCGACCACCATCAAGGATGACACCGCGATGGGATATCCTCAAGGCCTGCCGCGCGCGTTGCTCGATGAGCAGCACGCTCGCGCCGATGGCGGGAAGCGCCCGGATGCGCTCGAAGGTGTCCAACACGAGCGTGGGCGAGAGCGCCGCGGTGGGTTCATCCAGCACGATCAGCCGCGGGCGGGTCATCAGCGCACGGGCATAGGCCAGCTGCTGGCGCTCGCCGCCGGACATCGAGCCCGCCCGCGCGCGGCGACGCGCGGCAAGCGCGGGGAAGACAGCGAAGAGTTCGGCGATGCGCTGGCGCCGATCGGGGACACCCACCACGACCTCGAGATTTTCCTGCACAGTGAGGGAAGGAAAGATGTTCGCGACCTGCGGCACATAGCCAATGCCGCGATTGGCGCGCATTTCCGTCGGCACGGCGTTGATCACCTTGCCTTCGAAGCGGATCTCGCCTTCCACGCGCGGCAGCAGGCCCACCACGGCCTTGGCGAAGGTGGATTTGCCCGCGCCATTGGTGCCGGCCACCGTCACGATCTCGCCGCTTCCGACCGAGACCGTGACGCCGTTCAGGATGTTCACCTCGGAATAGCCGCCGCTGAGGCTGACGACATCGAGAACGCTCATGCCGCGCCTCCCAGATAGGCTTCGCGCACATCCTTCCGCGCGAGAACCTCGGCGGGCGTGCCCGAGGCGAGGAGCCTGCCCTGATCCATCACATGCAGCACGCTGACGAGCCGGGAGAGCGCGGAGAGATCATGCTCAATGATGACAAATCCGATGCCGCGCCGGTTGAGCGCCCGGATATGGCCCGAGAGTTCGTCGATCAGCACCGGATTGACACCCGCGAAGGGCTCGTCGAGCAGGATGAGCTTCGGTTTCGTCATGAGCGCGCGGCCGAGCTCGAGGAGTTTCTTCTGGCCGCCCGAGAGCCGCCCGGCGGATGTGTCCGCCACCGCGCGCAGCTTCAGGAAGTCGATGGTTTCCTCCGCCTCGCGGCGGATCACCTCCTCTTCCGCGCGCACCTTGCCGGGCTGGAAGAAGAGGTCGATGAGGTTTTCGCCGCTCTGGCCGGGGGCCGCCGCCATCAGGTTCTCGCGCACCGTGAGATGGGCGAATTCGCGCGGCACCTGGAAGGTGCGCACCATGCCGTGACGCGCGCGATCGAAGGGGGCGTCGCGGGAGAGTTCGGCATCTCCCAGGCGCACGGTCCCCTCGCCCTGCTGCAGGAAGCCGGTGACCATCGAGAACAGGGTCGATTTGCCCGCCCCGTTCGGGCCGATAATGCCCACGAGCGTGCCCGGCTCGATGGCGAGGCTCACACCGTCCACCGCCCTGAAGCCGCCAAAGCGGACGGAGATATCACGCAATTCCAGCTTCATTTGCGCCTCGTGTAATCGCCCATCAGGCCCTGGGGCCGGTAGAGCGTGAAGAGGATCAGCGCGAGCCCGACAACACCGATGCGGATGCTCGCCATCTCCACCGCCGAGATGAAGGGCAGCAGATCGCGCAGGAAGCGCGAGCCTTCAAGAAACCCCATCAGCAGCAATGTGCCCACCAGCGCGCCGGAAATGCGCCCCACGCCACCCATGATGATCGCCATCCAGACATAGAAGGTGACGATCGGCAGGAATTGATCCGGCGAGACGTAGCCGATGTAATGCGCGTAGAAACCGCCCGCGAGCCCGGCGAGAACGGCGCCGAGCACCAGAACCTGGATCTTGAAGCGCGCGGGGTCCTTGCCCAGGGCCTTGACCGCATCCTCGTTGTCGCGGATCGCCTCGATCATCCGGCCGAAAGGGCTCTTCACGATGCGCAGGAAGGCCATCACCGCGAGGAGGTTCGCGAGGCCAACCAGCGCAAGGATCATCAGCGCCGGGCCTGTGCCCACCCCGTCGATCAGCTTGGGGATGCCGGGAATGCCCTGCACGCCCTTGGTGAGCCAGCCCTCGGAGGTCACCACAAGGCGGACGCTTTCCGAGAAGCCGAGCGTGACGATGGCGAAGTAATCATCGCGCAATCGTAAAGCCACGAGCCCGATGGGGATCGCAGCAAGGCCCGCCAAGGCCATGCCGGCGAGAAGACCCAAGCCGATGGGCATGCCGCCGGCGGTCGAGAGGATCGCGGCGGCATAAGCCCCGATGCAGAAGAACCCGACATGGCCGAAATTGATGAGACCCGTCAGCCCGTATTGCAGCGTGAGGCCGAGCGAGAGCAGCACATAGATCGCGGTCACGATCAGGATGGCGATGAGATAGGCTTCCATCAGCGCGCGCCTTCCAGCTTGCCGAACAGGCCGCGCGGGCGGACCAGCAGCACCGCGAGCATCATCAGGAATGACAGGGCGATCTTGTAGGTGAAGCCCACGAAGGGCGTCGCCATTTCCTGCACCACGCCGATCAGCAATCCCGCCACCACCGCGCCGACCGGGCTGCCGATGCCGCCGACAATCGCCGCGGCGAAAGCGGGGAGCAACAGGTCCCAGCCCATTTCCGGCGAAACCACGGTCTTGATGCCCGCGACGATGCCCGCCGAGGCCGAAACCGCGCCCGCGAGCAACCAGAGCACGGTCATGACGCCCGACGGGGAAATCCCCGAGACACGCGCGAGCGCCGGATCATCCGCCACCGCGCGCATGCGCCGGCCGACCGGCGTGAGATGCAGGATCGAGAATACGATGGCGAGAATCACCGCGCAGGTCGCAGCGAGCACGAGATCATTGGGATGGAGCGGCACCCCGCCGATCCGCCAGGGCCGCACGAGCGGCAGCTGGAAGACCTGTTGAGAATGTCCGAACGAGACCCCGAGAATGGCGCGAAGCACGAAAGCCAGGCCAATGGAAGCCACGAGAAGCGCCACATTGG
>JADCCH010000372.1 GCA_020252865.1 Methylobacterium sp. | reverse complement strand
TGGCGACCTATGACGAGGTGCATCTCGTGCCGTGCGGGGAATACCTGCCCTTCGAAAACCTGTTGCGCGGCATGGGCCTGGAGCAATTCGTGCGCGTGCTCGGCGGGTTCTCGGCCAGCGAGCGGCGTCGGCCACTGGATATTCCGGGCCTGCCCGGCAGCCTGCCGATGATCTGCTTCGAGACGATCTTCCCGCACGAGCTCGCCCCGGCCGAGGGCAGCCGCCCTGTCATGGTGAATGTCACCAACGATGCCTGGTTCGGCCCCACATCCGGCCCCTACCAGCATTTTGCGCAGGCCCGCCTGCGGACGATCGAATTCGGGCTGCCGATGATCCGGGCGGCAAATAGCGGCATCTCCGCCGTCATCGATCCCTTCGGTCGCATCGTTGCGCGGGGACCGCTTGGCGAAACCGAGGTGATCGATGCTCCCTTGCCGGCGCCGGGGCATCAAACGTTGTATCTCCAGACGATTTGGTATAGTTACGCTACCGTGATGATTCTGCTGGGGGCGGCAGGGTCTCTAGGGTTCGGTTTGCAGCGTTGGAACCGGAGGCGCCGTTCGCGCACGGATGGAAGCCAAATGTTTGAACGCCTTCTGGAAACCTAGGGAGAAGAAGCCGAGGGATTCTGTTCTCCGAGCCTCTTCTGACATCGGGAGTGCGTCGCTGATGGGCACGTCCTGGCTGCGTCCACATGGCAATCATCGCGAGGAGTTCGGAAGAGTATGCGAGCAGAAGATAGCAGCCTGAAAAAAGCCCCCGGTGATTTCGACCGTCACGTCGGGCGACGCATACGAATGCGGCGCATCCAGGTTGGCCTGAGCCAGGAGAGACTGGCGGATTCCCTTGGCGTGACCTTTCAGCAGGTTCAGAAATACGAGAAGGGCGCAAATCGAATCACGATGAGCCGCATGCGCATAGTGTCTCAGGTGCTCGGCGTGCCGATGGCCTATTTCACCGAAGGCGCTCCGGGCGAGGAGGCCATTGGAATCGGTGGCGGTTTCGCGGAAGCCCGGCAGGTCGAACTTGCCTCCGATCTGCTCACGAGCCCCGAAGGTCTGGCGCTTGCCCGCGCTTTTGCCTCCATCGAGGATCCCAGGTTGCGCCGACGAGTCGTCGATCTCGTCATCACCCTGGCGGATGGGCAGCGCAAGGGGTGAGGCTTGCGTTCGCGGAACGGGCCGAAGCGTTCTTTTCAACGAACTCGTTCGCCAGAACACCTTGACCTCTCGCCGAACTTCGCTTTAGAGACGCGCTCATCTGCCGGGACGGGCGCTTTTTTCATGCCCATCCCTCCCGCCTCTCAGCGACAGGAGCCTTTCGTGGCGCGGTCTTCTTATCTTTTCACGTCGGAATCGGTATCCGAAGGTCACCCGGACAAGGTTTGTGACCGCATCTCCGACGAGGTGGTCGATCTGTTCTTCAGGGAAGCCGCCAAGGCCGGCATGGATGCCGCCCAGGTGCGCGTGGCCTGCGAGACGCTTGCGACCACCAACCGCGTCGTGATCGCCGGCGAGGTCCGCACCTCGCTCGACGAGAAGACCATGAAGTCGAAGGTGAAGAGCGTCGCCCGCAAGGCGATCCGCGCCATCGGCTACGAGCAGGATGGCTTCCACTGGAAGAAGGCGAAGATCGACGTTCTCCTGCACCCGCAATCGGTGGAAATTGCACAGGGCGTGGATGCCTCGGGCAACAAGGATGAAGGCGCGGGCGACCAGGGCATCATGTTCGGTTACGCCTGCCGCGAGACGCCGGAACTGATGCCCGCGCCGCTCTATTATTCCCACAAGATCCTCGAGGTTCTCTCGGCGCTGCGCCACAAGGGCGAGCGCGGCTGCGACAAGCTCGGCCCGGATGCCAAGAGCCAGGTGACCGTGCGCTACGAGAATGGCAAGCCCGTGGGCGTAACGCAGATCGTGCTTTCCACGCAGCATCTCGATGATAAGCTGACCTCCAGGGATGTCCAGAAGATCGTCGAGCCGATCATCCGCGAAGTTCTGCCCGAAGGCTGGATCGGCAAGGATACCGTCTGGCATGTCAATCCGACGGGCAAGTTCGTGATCGGCGGCCCGGATGGTGATTCGGGTCTCACCGGCCGCAAGATCATCGTGGACACCTATGGCGGTGCGGCCCCGCATGGCGGCGGCGCGTTCTCGGGCAAGGACCCCACGAAGGTTGATCGTTCCGCAGCCTATGCCGCGCGCTATCTCGCGAAGAACGTGGTTGCGGCCGGGCTTGCCGATCGCTGCACGATCCAGGTCGCCTATGCGATCGGCGTGTCGAAGCCGCTCTCGGTCTATGTCGATCTGCACGGCACGGCCAAGGGCAAGGTGACGGAAGCTGCGCTCGAGAAGGTGCTGCCCGAGATCATGGATCTTTCCCCGCGCGGCATCCGCACGCATCTTGCCCTCAACAAACCGATCTATGCGCGCACTGCGGCCTATGGCCATTTCGGCCGCAAGCCGACGCGTGACGGTGGCTTCTCCTGGGAGAAGACCGACCTCGTCCCGGCGCTGAAGAAGGCGGTTGCGGCGCTCTCGTGAGCCCCGACGACGCTTCCGATGACCAGAAAGCAACCGGCGCGGCAACCTCGCGCCGGCGGCTCCACGGGCGCGCGAAGGGCAAAGCCCTGCGGGCCGCGCAGAGCCGGCGGCTCGCGGACATCTTCCCCCGCATCCAGATCGATCTCGAACGGATGAAGGCTGGTCCGGCCGACCTGTTTCCGGCCGCGCCGAAGCGGGTGGTTCTGGAAATCGGCTTCGGCGGTGGCGAACATCTCGCCGCCATGGCGAAATCCGAACCGGAATCCGGATTTCTCGGCGTGGAGCCCTTCCTCAACGGTGTCGCCAAGCTTCTGGGCCAGGTCGAGGCGGAAAATCTCGAAAATCTCCGCCTGTTGCGTGGTGATGGCCGCGAGGTGCTCGCGCGCCTGCCCGATGTCAGCCTCGATGCCGTCTACCTTCTCTATCCCGATCCCTGGCCGAAGCGCCGCCAGCGCAAGCGCCGCATCGTCGATGCGGCTTTCGTGGCCGATTTGGCGCGCGTGATTCGCCCCGGGGGGGAGTTCCGTTTTGCTTCGGACATTGACGATTATGTCGGCTGGACACTCGCCCGCATTCTGCCGGACCGCGATTTCCAGTGGCTTGCTCGCGAGGCCTCGGATTGGCGCGAGCCCTGGGCCGGCTGGCACCGCACGCGTTACGAGGCCAAGGCCATTCGCGAGGGGCGCGTGCCGAGCTATCTGCGCTTCCGCAAGCGCGGCGCTTGATTTTGCGCCCGTTCAGGCTTATCTTTTTAGCATCAATCTCAATTCATGCGATCTGCAGAGTGAGAGTGGGCCGGTGACGGACCCACTTTTTTCAGTTTACAGGGCATGACGAGGTTCAACAACCCGAAGCCCGATGACCGAAACGACCCCCCCCCCCCCCCCCC
>JADCCH010000371.1 GCA_020252865.1 Methylobacterium sp. | reverse complement strand
GGCCCATCGGCTGGCGGGCGATGAACATCGCACGCACTTCCGCCTCGCTCTTGCCCGAGGAAGCCGCAAGCGCCGCGATGCGCTGATCCAGCGACGGCGACTGAATCGTGCCGGGGCAGATCGCGTTGCAACGGATGCCCCTGGTGATGAAATCCACCGCAATGGCCTTGGTGAGGCCGATCACCGCGGCCTTGGTCGCGCCATAGACATAGCGGTTCGGCGCGCCCCTGACCGAGGAAGCGCCGGAGGCGAGGTTGATGATGGAACCGTTACCTTGAGAGAGCATTCCCGGCAGGAAGGCCTTGGTCATCCGGTGCATGGATTTCACGTTGAGATCGAACGAGAAATCCCAGGCCTTGTCATCGCATTCGAGGATCGTGCCGTGATGCACAAAGCCCGCGACATTCGCGAGGATATCGATGCCGCCGACCTTCTCGGCAAAGCGCGCGACCTGCCTGTCGGAGAGCACGTCGAGCTTCGCGCGCCTGGCGCGCGGAATGGTATCCAGCGCCTCGCGGTTGATGTCGGTCGCCCAGACGGTCGCGCCCTCGGCCACGAAAGCCTGCGCGATCGCCTGCCCGATGCCCGCGCCGGCAGCCGTGACCACCGCGACCTTGCCCTTCAGACGTCCTGCCATCTCATCCTCCCGGCCGCACGCCGAATTCGGCGAGGCTTCGTTTCTGCTGTCCTGCCGCGTCAAAATTGTCCGGCGCAAGCCATTTTTTATAGCCGGCTTTCAATTTCGGCCATTCGGTGTCGATGATCGAGAACCATGCGGTATCGCGATTGCGCCCCTTCGCCACCATATGCTGTCGGAAAAGGCCTTCGAAGGTGAAGCCGAAGCGTTTGGCCGCACGCTTCGAAGGTTCGTTGCCGTTGTGGCATTTCCACTCATAGCGGCGATAGCCGAGTGTCGAGAAGGCGTGATCCGCATGGAGAAACAGCGCTTCGGTCGCGACGCGCGTTCTGGCAATCGACGGGCCCCAATGGATCGAGCCGATCTCGATCACGCCATGCATCTGGTCGATGCGCATGGCATCCTGCCGGCCGCCGATGCGGCCCGTCACGCGATCCACCACCACATGGCAGAGAATGTCGGTGCGCTTCGCCTTCGCCTCGATCCAGGACTGGAAGGTTGGGCGGTCCATGGTCGTCTCGAACAGGAAGAGGTGATCCTGATCGGCCTGCTCGGTCATGAGCGCCGAAAAAAGACCATCCGCATGGCGCATGGGATCAAGCGGTTCAAGCTGCGCATAACGCCCTTCGAGCACCACGGGCGCCGGAAAGGGCCGCGGAACCCAGTTCGAGAGGTCCGTGGTCAATGGTTATCCCTCGGCGTGCCATGCGTGCGCACGACGCGACGGTATTTCACGGCGTTCTTCAGCACCATGCCGTTCGCGAGCCCATCGACCTCCTTGCGCTGCATGGCCTGCCAGGGCGTCTGGCTCTTCGGATATTTGTAGCCGCCGGCGGCCTTGAGTTCCGCCTGACGCTTTGCGATCTCCTCTTCGGAAATCAGCATGTTCGCTGTGCGCGAGTTGAGGTCGATGCGGATGCGGTCGCCCGTGCGCAGGATCGCGAGATTGCCGCCCGCGGCCGCCTCGGGCGTCGCATTGAGGATCGACGGCGAACCGGAGGTGCCGGATTGCCGGCCATCGCCAAGGCACGGCAGCGCCTCGATGCCCTGCTTGATGAGGTAGGAGGGCGGACGCATGTTCACGACCTCCGCCGCGCCGGGATAGCCGATCGGCCCTGTCCCACGCATGACGAGGATGCCATCCGCCCCGATCTTGAGAGACGGATCATCGATGCGACGATGGTAATCCTCCGGGCCATCGAACACGAAGGCAGTGCCTTCGAAGGCATTCATGTCCTTCGGGTTTTCGAGATAGCGCTGGCGGAACTCGGGCGAAATCACGCTCGTCTTCATGATGGCGCTGTCGAAGAGATTGCCCTTGAGGTTCAGGAACCCGGCCCTGGCCTTCATCGGCTCGGCGAATGGCTTGATGACGCGGCGATCCTCGCTGAAACGGCCGCGATTGTTCTCGCCGAAGGTCTTGCCGTTCACCGTCAGCGCATCCTCATGGATGAGGCCCTGCGCGATGAGTTCGGCCGCCACGGCCGGCACGCCGCCGGCGCGATAATATTCCTCGCCGAGATATTCGCCGGCAGGCTGGAGATTCACCAGCAGCGGAACATCATAGCCGTATTTCTCCCAATCATCGGGCGTGAGTTCGATGCCGAGATGGCGCGCGATCGCGATGAGATGGATCGGCGCATTGGTCGAGCCGCCAATGGCGGAATTGACCCGGATCGCGTTCTCGAACGCCTTGCGCGTCATGATCTTCGAAGGCGTGAGCCGCTCGAAAACCATCGCCACGACGCGCTTTCCGGTTTCGTAAGCGCATTGCTGGCGCTCGCGATAAGGCGCGGGGATCGCGGCCGAACCGGGCAGGCTCATGCCCAAGGCTTCCGCGAGGCTGTTCATGGTCGAGGCCGTGCCCATCGTGTTGCAATGGCCGGTGGAGGGAGCCGAGGAAGCGACGAGTTCGATGAACTGCTCGTAG
>JADCCH010000370.1 GCA_020252865.1 Methylobacterium sp. | reverse complement strand
TTCTGCTCTCCTCGGTGACAGGCCTCCATATGTCGCTGGTCGGGTTTGAAATCCTGCCGGATGGCGCAACCGAAGATGTCTTCGTCACCGCGAGCGGAGAGGCGCCGCGCCCGCTGAGCACGCTGGATGGGCTGGCGACGCTCTCGCTGACGAACCTGCGCGAGATCGTCCTGCCCGATCCGGCAGATGCGAGTGACCCGATCATCATCCGCACGGATGCGGCCATCCGCTTCGTCGACGCCGCGACGGGGCAGGTCCTGCGCGAGGATCGATATTCCCTGGCGTGGCATGTGCGGGATATCGCCTATCGACTCCACACCGCGGAGGGCATGCTCTGGCTGGCGATCCTGCTGGCCATCAGTTCTGCCGGCGGGTTCGCGCTTGCGCTGACCGGGCTGACGATCGGCCTGCGCCGGCGTCTGGCCTCAAGCCGCATTCGCGCCAATGCGCCTTCCGAAGCCGCCGATATCCTGCTGCTCTATGGCTCCGAGGGTGGTTCCACGATGGGCGTCGCGAAGGCGCTGCATCGTGCGCTGGCGGCTTCGGGGCGCCGGGTCCACCTCGCGCCGATGAACGGGCTGCCCGCCCGTTCTCCAGCTGGCCACATGATCATCCTCACCGCGACGGCGGGCGATGGCGAGGCACCGGGTTCGGCCAGCGGGTTCCTCGAAAAGCTCGCCGGATGGCACGATGCCCGGCCCGATGTGATGATCGTCGGCTTCGGCGATCGGCAGTTTCCCCGGTTCTGCGGCTATGCCGACACGGTCGAGGCGGCTTGTCTGGCCCATGGGTTCCAGCTCGCGATGCCCACCGAACGGATCGACCGGCAATCGGCCGAAGCCGTCTCGCGATGGGCTGAACAGCTGGCCTTTCGCCTCGATCTGCCCTTTCAAACGACGCTCGACCAGGCGAGCCCCGCCAGCCCGGTCTATCGCCTGATCGATCGCGAGGATTACGGGGCGGAGGTGCAGGCCCCCACGGCCATTCTCCGTTTCGAGATCGTGCCGCGATTTCGGTGGCTGCCCGCATGGCTCCAGCGCATCCTCGGTTGGATGCCGCGCTTCGAGCCGGGCGACCTTGTGGCGATTTCTCCGCCCTCCGATCCCCGGCCGCGCTTCTACTCGATAGCTTCGGCATCAGGCAGCGGCGTGCTGGAAATCTGCGTGCGGCACCAGCCCGGCGGCATCTGTTCGGGCTATCTCTGCGGCCTCGCGCCGGGGGCCGAAATCATGGCGACCATCCGCCCCAACCCCGCTTTCCGGCCGGATGCGAAGGCCTCGTCGCTGATCCTGATCGGAGCCGGAGCGGGAATCGCCCCGCTCGTCGGCTTCGTGCGGAATGCCCGGCCGGGCCGCCCGGTACGGCTTTACTGGGGCGGACGCGATCCCAACTCGGATTTCCTGTTTCGCGCAGATCTCGAGAAGGCCCAAAAAACCGGGCAGCTCGCGCGGCTGAGCATGATTTTCTCGCGCATCCGCGGCGGCGGATATGTTCAGGATCTCATCAGGAGGGATGCTGCCGAACTTCGTGCCGAGATCGCGGCGGGCGGGCAGATCCTGATCTGTGGCGGGCGTGACATGGCCGAAGGTGTGCGCCTGGCGCTGGCCGCGGCCCTGGCCCCGCTGGGCCTCGATCTCCCCACTTTGCGCCAGAAGGGAAGGCTGCTTGAAGATGTCTACTGAACCGTTTGTCCCCCGCGCACTGAACGGCGACACGATGGGAACGCGCTATTCCGTACTGGTTTATCTCGCCCCGGCCATGGATGCGCAGGCGCTTGGCCGGGCGCTTCACGAGGCGGTATCGGAGGTCGATGCCGTCATGTCGAACTGGAAGCCGGATTCGGATATCTCCCGCCTCAACCATGCGCCGGTCGAGCAATGGATCGAACTCCCCGAGGGCCTGATCCACGTGCTCGAAACCGCTCTGGCCATCGAAGCGCGGTCCAACGGCGCATTTGATATCGGTGTTGGCGACACGGTCGGCCGATGGGGTTTCGGCCCCGGAGCAAACAAGACGCGGCAAGGCATGCCGGCCACCCGTCAGGTCACGCGGCAGGCTCTCGAACTGGACAGGATCGAGCGACGGGGCCGCAAGCATGGCCCGCTCAGCCTCGATCTCTCGGGTATTGCCAAGGGCTATGGCGTGGACCGGTTGGCTGACGTGCTGAAGCGCAGGGGTCTCGGCCATTGGCTGTGCAGCATCGATGGCGAATTGCGGGCGGGTGGGCCGAAGCCGGATGGCCGACCCTGGGCGATCGGTCTCGAGCGCCCCGTGATCGGAAAGCGGGAATTGTCAGGCGTCATCGAAATCGGCGAGATGGCCGTGGCAACATCCGGCACCTATCGGCATTGCCGCGAGATCGATGGGCGAACGGTTTCGCATACGATCGACCCTTCAACGGGAGCGCCGGTCGCGCGGAAGCCATCCTCGGTCACCGTGTTCGCCCCGACCTGCATCCAGGCCGATGCCTGGGCCACGGCTATTCTGGTGGATGGCTCCTGGCCGCCCCGGAGCTTCGTGCCCCCGCCGGAGATCGACGCGATCGTTCTGGGTGAGGAGGGATGAAGGGAGCGCATGGTTTGCCCCGCTGACGACAGGATGGAAGCGAGGTGGAATACTGGTGAAATTGCCAGCCTGGGTCCTTGACGGGAGTTCAGCGGCAGCGATCGTAACTCGTTCGGACGATAGCCGCCCTTCCGCTTCCGGCCCCATAGCGAAATCCCCTACCCTCCCTTCATGGCCTTCAGTTTCGTGCCGATCAGCGCCATGAGGATGGGCCCGACGGAGAATTGGCCGTCACGCTTCTTCTCGGTGAGCGCGCGGAGGTAGCCACCGGGGAAGCGCACTTCGTCGCCCTTCTGCAGGATGGCCGCGACGAGGATCGAAGCATCGGCCTGCCCCATGGTTTGGACGGCGTCGCGCCAGGCATCGGGGGAGATCCCGAGCATGGCCCGCACCAGTTCCGCCGCCTTCAGGAACTCGGCCCAGTTGGGCGGTGAAGCCCCCTGCCCTTCCCGGCCGGGGATGTAATCGAGGATATCCGGGCAGGCCTCGATCACCATCGGCAGCGGCGTGCCGGGGCTGGGGCGGGATGTCCCGGTTGCGGCTTCCTCTGCTTCCCTCGCTTCTTCTTCCCTTCCCTGCCTCGGTTGTGCAGAGCCAAGGATTTCAGCGCCTCGCGTTTCGGAATCGGGCTGGCGCTCGTCGCTCCTGTCTTTCCCGAAAGCAGGTTCAGATTCTCGAGGGTCTGGTTTTGAATTCTGTTTGTGGTGCTCGGAATGGGACTCATTGGCGCTTGAATCTCTTGAATTTGTGAAGAGTTCCAGGTGTTTCAGGATCTCGGCGGAAAAGCCTTCAAGATCAGTGGCAATAGCGCCTAGTTCCGAGAGGTCGGACGAGCGCCTGAGGCGGCCGATGAGTGCCAGATATTGCCCGTGCAGGCCCTGCCAGTCGCCCGGAAGCGCTTCCTCCATGCCCAGCAGGATCATCTTGGTGATGTCCCGGCGCGCGAGCGTGATGCGCTCCCTTGCGAGCCTCAGCGCGCGGCGCTCCGCCTGCACCTCGGCCGCGAGCGCCTCGAATTCCTCGGCGCGTGCGACGAGCGGCGTGAGCTCGAAGCCGAAAGCGAGGCTCACCTCGCCATCCATGCCGCGCCGCGCGTAGCGCTTGCCATTGGGGCTGTCGCGGCGGATGACGATGCCTGCTTCCACCAGAGCCGCGAGATGCCGCCGGAGCGTCGCCGGCGCAATGCCATGGGCGCGGGCACAGAGCTTCTCGTTCGACGGAAAGACAATCAGCGGATCACCCGCCGTGAGCGTTGTCTCCTGGTGGAACGACAGCAAGGCCGAAAGCACCGCAATCGCCCGGTCAGGCAAGCCGAGCTTGTCCTTGGCTTCCGTGATCGCCTGGAAGATCTTCCATTTGTGGACGGTCTTCTCGGGTTGAACCGCCCTCGCCTGCTGTTGCGTGGCGATCAGGCCAAGCGAAAGCGTTCGCCGCCCGAAGGGCGTCGTCGCCAATCCCTGTTGCGTCATGGTCCTTGCCTCAATCAGGCAAAAGAATTGCGCCCGCCGAAATGGCAGTTGTCCGCAAGGGACTCTTGACAGCGATTCGCGGAAGTGGGATTCTCAACTTGCTACAGATGAGGAAGGCTTCCGGTGGAAACGTCGGGGGCCTTTTTCTTTTTCGCGCCTGCTCCCTCGGTTAGCGGTTGCGGAATTCGCGATAGAGATCGCCGAGGCGGGCGCGCAGAAAGGCGCGAAATTCGCCATCCTCGATCTCCAGGGCCTTGCCGCGCTCGCGCGCGACCTGCGGCACGATCCATTCGGCCGGCTTCGGCTCTGGCGCCTGCGAGAGCCGCAGGAAGAGCCGCTGAAAGCGCTCATCCGATGGCGTTTCCGCCTCGGCAAGGCTGGCGAGAAGGCCGCGCGCGCGCTCATGATCGCTTTCGTTCTCAAGGCGATCCGCCAGTTGCAGCCAGCGGTCGCGGCCCGCTTTCGGCGCCGGGCCGATCGCCTCGATGATGTCCACGGGCACGCGCCGGGCCACCCCGATGAGCTTGGAGAGCGCGGTCTTGTCGATGGCGAGCGCAGCCATGATCACCGGCCGATCGAAACCCGCATCCTCGAGGCGCGTGGCGAAAAGCGAGCGCTCGATGAAGGAGAGATCCGTGCGGGCCGAATTTTCCTGCCCCTGGGCAACCACGAGTTCGGCATCGCTCAGC
>JADCCH010000037.1 GCA_020252865.1 Methylobacterium sp. | reverse complement strand
TTCGGCAACAGCCAAGGCTTCCGCTCGGGCAGATCCGCAACCCGGCAATCCAGCCCGCTCGCGCAAGGCAGCAGAGTGACGGGTCGTCGCGTCGCTGAGTGCGGAGAGCTCCGCATCGAGCGCCTCGATCAGTTCATGCAAACCCCGCCAGACCGGCTCGCTTTCGGCGATGCCCGCGGCCTCACCGCGATGAATGGCTTCGAGCACCGGCATGAGGTTGCGCCCGACGATTCGCGCCTGGACCGCGAGATCTTCAATCCGTGCGCGCCCCGCTGACAGATTGCGGCGTTTGTTTTTATGATTGGCGCTCCATTGATTTTACATTGGTCGGTTCCTCATGTAGCTTTGGACGATGATACTGCCGCCGAACCAACCGCTCATTTTCCGCCGATACATCCAGAAGAACGTCACTGAGGCGCTTGAAGATACGCGCGTGGTGCTCATCGTCGGGCCGCGGCAGGCCGGCAAGACGACACTCGTGCGCCAGTTCGTTTCTGATGACCGGCCTTATCTCACGCTCGACGATCCTGCGACCTTCAATCGGGCAAAGGCTGATCCAGTCGAGTTCGTCCGAAGCCTGAACAAGGCTGTCATCGACGAGATCCAGCGTGCGCCGGAACTGATGATGGTGATCAAGGAAAGCGTGGATCGCGATACGCGTCCTGGCCGATTCCTGCTTACGGGCTCCGCGAATGTCATGGCTTTGCCGGCAGTCGGGGACTCGCTTGCCGGGCGCATCGAGATCGTGACCTTGCTGCCTCTGTCGCAGGCCGAAATCACCGGTGCACCGGGACGCATGATTGATCGGCTGTTCGCCGGGGAGGGGCCTGCCTTGCAAGGCTCGGCGGTCTACGGCGACGTGCTTCTGCAGGCTGTCCTGAAAGGAGGATACCCCGAAGCACTCAGGCGCTCTTCAGCTTCCCGTCGATCGATCTGGCTTCAGGATTACCTCGCGCTGGTTCTGGATCGTGACGTGCGGGACATTGCCAACATCGAACAGTTGGACAAGCTGCCTATGCTGATGCGGATGCTCAGCGAACAGGCCGGGCAGCTGGTGAACCTGCGCGCTCATTCAGTCGCGCTCGGCATATCGGCGCCGACCGTCCAACGCTATGTGACGATCCTCGAGCGCATGTTTCTCTTGCGTCAGATCAGGCCTTGGTTCTCGAACCGCCTTTCGCGGCTGATCAAATCACCCAAGCTTCACCTGCTTGATAGCGGTCTGCTGGCAACGCTGCGGGATGCGAATATGGTCAATATTGCCGCTGACCGCTCTCGCCTCGGCCCGCTGCTCGAAAGCTTTGTCATATCCGAAACCCTGAAATCGCTGAGCTGGAGCGAAACCCGCGCAGATGTCTCGCATTTCCGGACAAAGGAACAGGACGAGGTTGATCTGGTGCTCGAAGACACGCGCGGCCGCATTGTCGGCATTGAGGTGAAATCAGCGGCAACACTCAGGCCCAGGGATTTCTCGGGGCTTCAGAAGCTTCAGGAAGCGGCGGGGGAGAAATTCGTGCAGGGTGTAATCCTGCATGATCATGATCGCGTGACCCCGCACAGCGAGAAAATCCGGGCTGCTCCGGTATCTCTGCTCTGGCAAATGTAGATTCGCATAAGAGATTTTTGACCCTCGACCTGCGGCCTATGATGCGGGGGCTTTCTCCGGACGCCTTTCATCTCTGCGGATAGAGATTGGGGAACAAATCCTCCAGAGGATGTCACGCAGGACAAGATCAGTCGTCGCGCATTTTCTCGCGGATCAACGTGAGGGTGTCTGGCTCGAACGTCGCCTTGACGCGAGCACCATCCGCGCGCGTGGCCTCGACCTTGTAACAACCATCATCCGTCTTGATGCGGCGGACTTTCCAGCCGTCGTTCCTGAGCTTTTCCTCGAGCACCTCGCGCGGTTGCCATTTTTCGAGTGGAGCCTTGCAGCGGGGACTGGCAGCAACCGGGATGACCAGCCCGATGACGCTGGCCAGAAGAATTGTCGATCGGAAAGCATGCATGGGATGGACCTCATTTTGACGAGGCTATGCTTCCGAAAGCTGACGCCGACCTGAATACCCCCACGAAAGGCGTTCAGATTGAAGTCAGCTTGGTGCATTAATCGCGCTTCTCTCGATTTGGGGGTGAGATGCGTGTTCTGTTGATCGAAGATGATGCCTTGCTCGGAGCCGCAGTAAGGGACCATGTTCTCGCGGAGGGCCATGCTGTCGATTGGGTGATGCGCCTTGCCGAGGCCGAGGATTGCCGAGCGGTCGCAACCTATAATCTCCTCCTTCTCGATCTGATGCTGCCAGACGGGCGCGGGCTCGATCTCCTGAAGCGCATGCGTTCCAGCGGGGATGCAACGCCCGTGATCATCCTCACAGCCCGCGACCAGCTTTCCGATCGCATTACAGGACTCAATGCCGGGGCGGATGATTATCTCGTCAAGCCTTTCGAGCTGGCGGAGCTTTCCGCCCGCATCGGCTCGGTCACGCGGCGGGCGAATGGCCAACCCGCAACCGTCATCCCGCTGGGTGACGTGCTGATCCATCTCGCCGAGCGCTCGGCAACCCGCGACGGGCGGCCCCTGCCGATCACCGCCCGCGAATGGGCTGTGCTCGAAGCCCTGCTGAGCCGTCCTGCGGGAATCGTCTCCAAGAGCGACATCGAGGAGCGGCTTTATGCGCTCGATGCCGAGGTTGAGAGCAACACGATCGAGGTCTATATCGCCAGATTGCGCAAGAAGATCGGGCATGACCGCATCCTGACGGAGCGTGGCCTTGGCTACCGGCTGGTGCGGGAGGGGTGAGCCAACATGCTCGAATCCCCGCCTTCTGCCGGTTTCAGCCTTCAAAATCGCGTGCTGGTTAGCCTAGGGCTGACGATTGCCCTGGGCTGGCTGGTCGCCGTGGCCGGGGCGGGCCTCCTCATCCGGCACGAAATCGACGAGGTGTTCGACAGTGCGATGCAGGAAGTGGTGCAGCGGGTGCTGCCGCTGGCCTATTCGGATATCCTCGCGCGGGAAGCGGATGACACGGTGGAACAGCGCCTGCCCGATGTCGGCAGGCACGAGGAATACATCACCTATCTCGTCCGCGATGGTGCCGGCCGCGTGCTTCTCCAGTCCCATGATGCGGACCCGGCGCTTTTCCCGGCGGGTCTCGTCACGGGCTTCCGCAACTGGGAGGGCCGCCGCTTCTACACCGAAAGTGCGGTCAGCGGCTCGATTGTCGTGACCGCGATGGAACGGCCCAGCCATCGCTCTAGCACGGTCCGGCAGAGCCTTGTCGCGCTGTCCCTGCCGCTTCTCCTGCTGCTGCCGGGCATGATCGGCGCAACGATCTGGCTGGTGTCGCGCAGCGTCCGTCCGGTGGCGGCTTTCGGCGCGGTGATTGCCTCCCGCGGCGAGGGCAATCTCGCGCCCATCGCTGCCGCCGGCTTGCCGAGCGAAATCCAGCCAGTGGAACGGGCGGTGAATGTGCTGCTCGATCGGCTCCGCCGCGCGCTGGAAGCCGAGCGTAGCCTCACGGCCAATGCTGCGCATGAATTGCGAACCCCCGTTGCCGGCGCATTGGCGCAGACACAAAGGCTGATCGCCGATCTCGACCATCCCGCCCACCGGGCGCGCGCTGCCGATATCGAGGCGGCCTTGCTGCGGCTCGCGCGCCTTACCGAAAAGCTGCTGCAACTGGCCAAGGCCGAAGGGGGCAACCTGAGAAGCGAGGCGGAGCATGATCTAAGGGCCATCTTTCCGCTGGTTCTCTCTGACTTTCCCGAGGCCGGGCGCATTGCATGCACCCTGCCGGCCGAGCCCGTCCCCTCGAATGTCGATATCGATGTCTTTGCCATCGCCCTGCGCAACCTCGTCGAGAATGCGCTGAAGCACGGCCCGCCGGGTGAGCCCATCCTTGTGATGCTCGGGGGCGATGGCGCGCTTTCGGTCGCCAATGGCGGACCCCCGATCGGGCCGGAGGAATTCCGGCGGCTCTGCCAGCGTTTCGAACGTGGTGCCTCGCTCTCCGAAGGGGCTGGCCTCGGCCTCGCCATTGTTGCGGCAATTGCCAGGGG
>JADCCH010000369.1 GCA_020252865.1 Methylobacterium sp. | reverse complement strand
TCCGCGAGCAAATCCCGCACGCGGATCTTGTGCGGCATGGTGATCAGCGCGCCATGCACATTCGTGAGCCGGAACAGCCCGGGGAAAACCGCGTCGAAATCCTCGGCCTTCAGGCCCATGGGGATCACCGCCATCTTCAGGCCGATGGAGGCAAAGTAGGGGTTGTAGATCAGCGGCGCGCGAAAGCTTTCCGTCGGATAGCCGAGATGCAGGATAAGCCGCGATGTGCCGTCAAGCAGGTCTGTCACGAGGGGCCTCCGGACAAGCGAGAAGAATGAACCAAATGGTTCATTCGTCAAGCGGGGCTTGACCTCGAACCAGATTTCCGGGCTCATTCGCGCTCGATTTTTCAAGGCCCCTGCGAGGAGCCCATGTCTTTCCTGTCCAAGGCAAACGGCCTTGCTCCTTCTGGCTTGGGAACTGGGCCGAGAAACGGGCAAGAGATGCGAAGCGGGCAAGAGATCCTGTCGCAGGTCACGCCGGGCGAAACGCCGGCCCGCCCGAACAACGCGATTCCGATTTCGCACAGCCCGGTGAGCCACGCCCATGGTCGTTGACGGCAAGACAAGCGCACCGCGCTCGCAATCCTGGACGCAAGACCCCGAAGGCGTGAAGCGGAACATTCTCGCGGCGGCCCGCGGAGCCTTCGTGGAGCATGGTTTCTCAGGCGCGCGGGTCGATGACATCGCGGCGCGCACCGCGACCTCCAAGCGGATGATCTATTATTATTTCGGGGACAAGCGCAGTCTCTATGCCGCGGTGCTGGAGGAGGCCTATTCGGGCATTCGCGGACATGAGCAGCATCTCGACCTCTCCACGCTGCCGCCGCGCGAGGCTTTGGCGCGGCTTGCCGGCGAAACCTTCGACTACCACGCGAACCACCCCGAATTCGTGCGTCTCGTGATGGACGAGAACATCCATTACGCGCGCCATATCGAGAAGTCCGAGCGCGTGCAGGCGCTGAACCTCACCGCGCTTTCGACCATCCGCGCCATTTATGATCGCGGCGTCAGGGAAGGCGTCTTCCGCGCGGGCCTGGAGCCGATCGAAATCCACCTCACGATCAGCGCGCTGTCATTCTACAATGTATCCAACCGCGCGACGATCCGCGCGCTGTTCGGCCATGACATGGGCAGCCCCGCCGCCTTGGCGAAGCGCCGCGAGCAGGTGATCGAGACCGTCCTGCGCTTTGTCTCGCCCTGATCAGCGCTCCGGACCGAGCCGCGCGCGGGCCTCGTCAACCGTATCATAGATATGCGGAGCGGCGCCGCGTGTCTCCAGGGCTGAGCCAAGCTTCATGCGCAGGAAGCCCGAAGTCGTGTAGCGCGTGACATTCGAATAGAAATCGCGCGTGAGGCTCGCGACCATCGCGGCATATTCGTCCATCAGGTCGTCGGGTATCGTGAAGTGATCGTAATTGGCGATCGCCTTCACCCTGTGCCCCACAGGAGCGAGCATCCGGGTGACAGAGGCACGGATTTCCTCGATTTCTGCGAGGGATTTCAGGCTCAGCCGCTCGAAATTGATGAAGAACAGGTTCTCCGCCGGGTCATAGGCGAAGCGCCGCGCAATGGGCAGGGCGAGCATCGCATCGCGCAGGCCGAGCAGGTCTTCCCGGAACAGGCGCTGATCCATCAGGCGGGGGTTCTTCACGATCGGGCGGAAGGCCATCCGCGCGAGGATGTCGCGGTCAAGGTCGATACCCGGTGCGATCTCGATCACCTCCATGCCTTCCGGCGTGAGCTGCATCACGCAGCGCTCGGTGATGTAGAGCACGGGCTGGCCGCGCTTCAGCGCATAGGCGCCCGAGAAGGTGCGGTGCTCCACCGCCTCCACGAATTTCGCCGTGCCGCCCTCCTTCAGGATGCGCAAGCCGGCATCGCTGATGGTGATTTCCGCTTCGCCCGCCGTGAAGGTGCCGACGAAATACACGGCTTTCGCGGTCTGGCTGATGTTGATGAAACCACCCGCCCCCGCGAGCCTCGGTCCGAATTTCGAGACATTGAGGTTGCCGTGCCGATCGGCCTGCGCGAGGCCAAGGAAAGCCTGGTCCAGCCCGCCGCCATCATAGAAATCGAACTGGTAGGGCTGGTCGATGATGGCCTGCGTATTCGTTGCGGCCCCGAAATTGAGACCCGAGGCGGGAATCCCGCCGACCACGCCCGGCTCGGCGGTGAGCGTCACGAGATCGACCACGCGCTCCTCCGCCGCCACCGCCGCGATACCCTCGGGCATGCCGATACCGAGATTGACGATCGCATTCGCCTGCAGCTCCATCGCGGCGCGGCGCGCGATGATCTTGCGCGCGCTCATCGCAAAGGGCGGAAGCGAACCCTGAGGGACGCGGATTTCGCCGGCGAAGGCGGGGTCATAGGCGGTCGCAAAAGTCTGCATATGGTATTCGGGCTTCTCCGCCACCACAACGCAATCCACCATCACGCCGGGGATCTTGACCTGTCGGGGCGGCAGCGAGCCGCGCTCGGCCACGCGCTCCACCTGCACGATGACGATGCCCCCGGAATTACGCGCGGCCATGGCGATGGCCAGGGCCTCCAGCGTCAGCGCTTCGCGTTCCATCGTGATATTGCCATCAGGGTCGGCGGTCGTGCCGCGAAGCAGGGCTGCATGCACGGGAAGGGCCTTGTAGAAAAGGAATTCCTCGCCCCCGATCTCCATGCGCGTGACGAGATCCTCCTTCGTCACGCTGTTGATCTTGCCTCCCCCGAACCGCGGATCAACAAAGGTGCCGAGGCCGATGCGGCTCAAATGCCCCGGCTTCCCGGCGGCGATATCCCGATAAAGCTGGGAAATCACGCCCTGCGGCAGGTTATAGGCCTCGATCTGCCCGGAAACCGCGAGTTGCTGCAGCTTCGGCACGAGGCCCCAATGACCGCCCACCACACGCTTCACGAAGCCGGCATGGCCGAAATGGTTGAGGCCGCGCTCCTTCCCGTCACCCTGCCCGGCGGCATAGAGCAGCGTGAGATCGCGCGGGCTGCCAATTCCATCCGGCGCCTCGCGACCGCTGGCGAGGAAACGCTCTTCAAGGGCCACCGCGAGATTTTCGGCAAAGCCGATGCCGACGAAACCGCCGGTCGCGACCGTGTCGCCATCACGGATCAGCGCCACCGCTTCCGCCGCCGAGACGATCTTGTGCCGCCCGCGCCCGTTTTCCGGTGCCGCGAGCTTGCCCAGCATTGCTCCCGCCATGCCTTCTCTCCCCTTTGCCGGAAAACGTGCCAGCCGGGGCGGAAAATGCAATCGCGAATTGGGTGCCATGCGCCCCGTTTTGGAAAAGCGACGTCTCGCTGCATCCGAAAACGG
>JADCCH010000368.1 GCA_020252865.1 Methylobacterium sp. | reverse complement strand
GCTCCGGCCTCGAAATCCGAGCCAAGACTCGAATCGGTGAAGACGCGCCCGCCCACGCGAGGGCTCGCCTCGAAGATCCGCGCCGTCAGCCCGCGCGACCGCGCCCGGTGCGCGGCATGAAGACCCGCGGCACCCGCGCCGATGATCGCGACATCCAGCAACGCGAGCCCTTGCGCGCGCGCCGCCGCATTCGCCACAAAGGGCGCGGCCAGCGAACCAGCGAGAAGGGCGCGACGGGAAATCATGGGGTCAATCTCGGCACCAGAAATACTCCAGATTCCCTTTCGCGGATGCAGCATTCGTGGCTCTTCACGCATCCGTGACAGCCGGCGCCTCGTCCTCGGCCAAGGGATTCTTCGAGCCCGGCTTCTTCGAGCCCGGCTTCTTGCCGCCCTTTGCGAGCAGGTCGATCATGCCCCAGAGCGTGCGGATATCCTGCTCGGTGGGCGCCATGCGGTGGATGATGTGCCTGAGGTTTCGCATCATCACCGGCTTCTTGCCCTCGGGGTGGAAGAAGCGCACGCGGTCGAGTTCCTGTTCAAGGAAGCCGAAGAACTGGCTCACCATGCCCTGCGAGGCGGGCGGACTCGGTTCGGGCATGGTGAAGGGCAGCACATCGCCGTGGGAAGCGCGCATCCATTCATAGCCCGTGAGCAGCACGGCCTGCGCGAGGTTCAGCGAGGCATAATCCGGGTTGACCGGGAAGGTGATGATGGAGGACGCCGCCATCACCTCGTCGCTTTCAAGGCCCGTGCGTTCGGGCCCGAACATCAGCCCCACCTTCTGGCCCGAAGCGATGCGGCGCGCGGCATCCGGCAGCGCGATCGCCGGCGCTTCCACGGACTTTGCCTGCTCACGGAAGCGGGCGGTGGTGGCGTAGACGTGGTGGAGATCGAAGAGTGCCGCATCGAGCGTGTCGTAATGCTTCGCGGCGGTCAGGATATGCGTCGCGCCGGCAGCGGCCGAGAACGCGCCCTTCTTCAGCGCGGATTTCTGCGGCCAGCCATCGCGCGGGGCGACAAGCCGCATTTCGGAGAGGCCGAAATTCGCCATCGCGCGCGCACACATGCCGATATTCTCGGCGAGTTGCGGCCGCACGAGGACGACAACCGGTGCCGGTCGCCGGATGTTCTGCTGCGTTTCCTCGCCCATGCCTGACCCCCTGCCTGTGCTTTCTCGCCAGATGAGGCGCGCGCGGCGCGCGGTCAACCCGTTCCACGCATTCCCTTCCCCCGAAAGCCTCATGCCGGATCGGCTTCCGCTCGCGCGCACGCGATGCTATAGCCCGCGCCGGTCCGTTCGCGCATGCAGGGCGCCGGCGGGGGAAACGAGCTTCAGGCATTGGATCGCGGGGACATGATGAACAAGATCAAGGTCAGAAATCCGGTTGTGGAGATGGACGGGGACGAGATGACCCGGATCATCTGGCAGGCCATCAAGGACAAGCTGATCCACCCCTATCTCGACATCGATCTGCATTACTACGATCTCGGCATCGAATATCGCGACCAGACCAGTGACAAGGTGACGATCGAGGCCGCAGAGGCCACGAAGAAATACGGTGTCGCGGTGAAATGCGCGACCATCACGCCCGATGAAGCGCGCGTGAAGGAATTCAACCTCAAGGAAATGTGGAAGAGCCCCAACGGCACCATCCGCAACATCCTCGGCGGCGTGATCTTCCGCGAGCCGATCATCTGCAAGAACGTGCCGCGCCTCGTGCCGGGCTGGACCCAGCCGATCGTCATCGGCCGCCATGCCTTCGGAGACCAGTATCGCGCGACCGATTTCAAGTTCCCCGGCAAGGGCAAGCTCACGATGAAGTTCGAGGGCGAGGATGGCGCGGTGATCGAGCGCGAGGTGTTCAAGGCGCCGGGCGCCGGCGTGGCGCAGGCCATGTACAATCTCGATGATTCGATCCGCGATTTCGCCCGCGCCTCGCTGAACTACGGTTTGAACCGCAAGTATCCGGTCTATCTCTCGACGAAAAACACCATCCTCAAGGTCTATGACGGCCGCTTCAAGGATATCTTCCAGGAGGTCTACGAGGCCGAATTCGTGGAGGCCTACAAGGAACTCGGCATCACCTACGAGCATCGACTGATCGACGACATGGTCGCCTCGGCGCTCAAGTGGTCCGGTGGCTACGTCTGGGCCTGCAAGAACTATGATGGCGACGTGCAGTCGGATACGGTCGCGCAGGGCTTCGGCTCGCTGGGCCTGATGACCTCCGTGCTGATGACGCCCGACGGCAAGATCGTGGAGGCGGAGGCGGCCCACGGGACGGTGACGCGCCATTATCGCGAGCACCAGAAGGGCAAGCAGACTTCGACGAACTCCATCGCCTCGATCTTCGCCTGGACACGCGGCCTCGCACATCGCGCGAAGCTCGACGACAACCAGGAACTCGCAAAGTTCTCAACCACGCTCGAGAAGGTCTGTGTGGATACGGTGGAAGCAGGCTCGATGACAAAGGACCTTGCCCTGCTCGTGGGTGCCGACCAGAAATGGCTCTCGACCACGGGATTCCTCGACAAGATCGACGAGAACCTTCGCAAGGCGATGGCTTCCTGAGGCCCGCCTGCCTTCAACGGATCAGGGGCCTCACCGGCCCCTTTTCCATTTTCAGGCAGAATTTTCTTTGTCCCTCTGCGTCTCTCGCGACACAATCCTGCACCAGCAGAGCCGGATCATGAATCGCAGCGCCTTTCGCTTCTTCCACCCCTATCGCGTGCGCTATTCCGAGATCGACGGGCAGGGCGTCATGTACAACGCGCATTATCTTACCTTCTTCGATGTCTCGATCCACGAATATTTCCGCGCTCTGGACCACGAGCGCTATTCCGATGCCAAGCGGACGGGTTGCGATTTCCACGTGGTCAAGGCCAGCGTGGAATTCCGCCAGCCGCTGCATTTCGATGATCTGTTCGCGGTGGGCGTGAAGGTCGCGCGCATCGGGCGCTCCAGCATCACCTTCGCCCTCGGCGTATTCCGCGAGGGTGAG
>JADCCH010000367.1 GCA_020252865.1 Methylobacterium sp. | reverse complement strand
CGCTGAAGCGCCATGGCGCGCCGGTTTATGTGCGGCATGAAATTGTCCATAACCGCTTCGTCGTGGAAAGCCTGGAAAAACAGGGGGCGGTTTTCGTCGAAGAACTGAACGAAATCCCCGATGATGGCCAGCCGGTGGTGTTTTCCGCCCATGGCGTGCCGAAATCCGTGCCCAAAGCGGCTGAAATTCGCCGCCTCTTCGCGATCGATGCGACCTGCCCGCTGGTCACCAAGGTGCATCGCGAGGCGGAAATCCACTTCAAGCGTGGCCGCACGATCATTCTCGTGGGCCATGAGGGCCACCCGGAGGTGGTGGGCACCATGGGCCAGTTGCCGGCCGGTGCGGTGCATCTGGTGGAAACCGAGGCTGATGTGGCGGGGCTTGCTTTCCCGCCCGGCACAGCGCTCGCTTTCGTGACGCAGACCACGCTCTCCGTGGATGATACCGCGGCGATCGTCGCGGCCCTGAAGGCGCGTTTCCCGGAGATCGCGGCGCCGCACAAGGAAGATATCTGCTACGCCACCACCAACCGGCAGGAGGCCGTGAAGCGTGTCGCACCGCTGGTGGAAGCGCTGATCGTGGTCGGTTCGCCGAATTCCTCGAACAGCCAGCGCCTGCGCGAGGTGGCCGAGCGTTCGGGTTGCACGAAGACCGCGCTCGTGCTCCGCACCGATGAAATCGACTGGTCGGTTTTCGGCAACATTCGGTCGCTCGGCATCACCGCCGGCGCTTCCGCCCCGGAAGTGCTGGTCGAGGAGATCATCGCCGCTTTCGCCCAGCGTTTCGATGTGTGCGTGGAAACCGTCTCCACGGCGGATGAAAGCGTGTTCTTCCCGCTTCCCCGCCAGTTGCGCGAAGCGGCAACAGCCTAAACATTCAGCAGAAACGCCACGCCGAGCACGATGAGCGCAAGGCCGATGCCCTCGCGCAGGGTCGGCTTCTCGCGGAAGAGCCGGCCCGAGACGAGACGCGCAAAAAACACCTCGATCAGCGCGAGCGTGCGCACTTTCGCGGCCGAGGTGAGCGAAAAGCCGAGAAACCAGAATTGCGAGGCGAGCGCGCCCATGAAGCCCGCGAAGAGCGAGGGCTTCCAGGCCCCGAGGATCGCGCGCAGGGCCCGGCGATCCAGAACCGCCAGATAGATCGTCAGCAGGCTCGCCTGCATGCCGAGGCCAAGGGCCAGAACGGTGGAAGCGCGGATCGCGAAGTTGCCTTCCGGCAAGGCATGGATACCCGCGCGAAAGCCGATGGCCGACAGCGCGAAGAAGGCCGCACTCACCAGCCCATAACCCAGGGCTTCCATCGACCAGCCCTCGCCCTTCTTCCGGGGCCAGGCCGTGAGCAGCACGCCGAAGGTTGCGATCCCGATGGCCGAGAGCGCCAGGGGTGCCAGCCGCTCGCCCAGGAAGATCAGCCCGAACAGGGCCACAAGCACCGGCTCGGTCTTGGTATAGGCGGTCGCGACCGTGAAGGATCTGAGCCGCATCGCCTGGAGCATCAGGCCGGTCGCGGCAATCTGCGACACAGCCGCGCCGAGCACCACCGGCATAACTGCGGCCGGAATGGCCGGCACGGCCTCGCGGGTGAGGAGGCTCATCCCCGCGAGAAACACCAGCGCGAAGGGAAAGCCGAAGAGAAAGCGCACATGCGTGGCGCCCACCACGCCCACGCGCTCCAGCAGGTCGCGCTGCATCGCATTGCGCAAGGTCTGGGCGGCCGCGGCCAGCACGGTGAAGACGGCCCAGAGCACGGCGGGTTCCTTCTCTCCGGAGGCCCGGCCATGTTTGACGAGCCCGCGCGGCAAGGCGTATCACGCTTGCCAAGATTCTGTCACGCCTGCGCGCGACGGGCACGCCTGCGCGCGACGAAGGGGAGATCCCGTCCCATGGCCGTCTATACCGATGTCAGCGCCGAGGATCTGGGGGCCTTCCTTGCGGCCTATGATCTCGGCGGCCTGCTCTCCTTCAAGGGCATCGCGGAGGGGGTGGAGAACTCGAATTTCCTGATCGAGACCGAGCGCGGCCGCTTCATTCTCACACTCTATGAGAAGCGCGTTAAGGTGGAGGATCTGCCCTTCTTCCTGGGGCTGATGGGTCATCTCGCGGATCGCGGCATCAATTGCCCGCTGCCTGTGAAGGCGCATGACGGCAAGGCGCTGCGCACGCTGTGCGGGCGGCCGGCGGCGATCGTCACCTTCCTTGAAGGAGTCTCCTATCGCCGCCCGACGGCCGTGCATTGCACGGCGCTCGGCGATGTTCTGGGCCGGCTCCATGAGGCCGGCAAGGGTTTCTCCATCCATCGCGAGAATGCGCTCTCGGTCGCGGGGTGGCGCCCGCTGGCGGAGGCCGCAGCGAGCCGGGCGGATATGGTCGCGCCCGGGCTTGGTGCCGCTGTCGCCCGCGAACTGGAAGATCTCGAGGGCCATTGGCCGCGCAACCTGCCGCAAGGCGTGGTTCATGCGGATCTCTTCCCCAACAACACGCTCTTCGTGGGCGACACGCTTTCAGGGGTGATCGACTTCTATTTCGCCTGCAATGATGCGCTGGCCTATGATCTCGCGATCTGTCTCAATGCCTGGTGCTTCGAGGCGGATTTCTCGTTCAACCTCACGAAGGGGCGCGCGATGATCGCCGCCTATCGTGCGCGCCGGCCGCTGAATGGTGCCGAGATCGAGGCCCTGCCGGTGCTCTGCCGGGGTGCGGCCTTGCGCTTCCTGCTCACGCGTCTCGTCGATTGGCTGAACGTGCCGCCGGGCGCGCTGGTGCGGCCACTCGACCCGCTGGAATACTGGAAGAAGCTCCGCTTTCATCAGGCAGTGGATGATGCCTCGGCCTATGGGCTCGCCCTGTGAGCAGCATGGAAGCGGTTGAAATCTGGACCGATGGCGCCTGCTCGGGCAATCCCGGCCCCGGAGGCTGGGGTGCGATCCTGATCTATGGCGAGGTGCAGAAAGAGATGTCCGGCGCGGAGCCGGAAACCACGAACAATCGCATGGAGTTGCAGGCGGCCATCGCTGCGCTTTCCGCGCTGAAGCGGCCCTGCAAGGTCATCCTCCACACCGACAGCCAATATGTGAAGGGCGGCATCACCGGCTGGATCTTCGGCTGGAAGAAGAATGGCTGGCGCACCGCTGACAAGAAACCCGTGAAGAATGTCGATCTCTGGCAGGCTCTCGACGAGGCCATCCGCCGCCACGAGATCGAATGGCGCTGGGTGAAGGGCCATGCGGGCAGCGAACTGAACGAGCGTGCCGACGAACTCGCGCGCGAGGCCATCAAGGCGATGCGCGAGGCGAAAAAGGCCGCAGGTGGCAACGCCGCGGCCTGAGATTCCCCGTTCACCATGCATTCTGGGCGGCCGATCGGCCGGGAAACCCGCCGTGATCAGAGCTGGCACATCAGCGTTTCGGCGGAGGAGAGGTTCACCGCGCCGCGCTCGACCTCGATGTTGATCTTGTCGACCACGCCATCCTTCACCAGCATGGAGCAGCGCTTGAGGCGCGTTCCAAACCCCACGACCGAGATATCGGCATCAAGCCCGGTCGCCTTGGCGAATTCGGCGTTCCCGTCGGAGAGGAAGCGTATCTTGCCGGAGGCACCGGTTTCCTCTTCCCAGCGCTGCATCACCCAGGGGTCGTTCACGGCGATCACGACGATCTGGTCGACGCCCTTGGCCTTGAAGCTGTCGGCTTCCTTCAGGAAGCCCGGCAGGTGGGTCTTGTGACAGGTCGGCGTGAAGGCACCAGGCACGCCGATGATCACCGAGGTCTTGCCGCCGAACACTTCGGACGTGGTGAGCGGTTTGGGGCCAGCCTCGCCGATCACGAAAAACTTCACATCGGGGAGACGATCTCCGGCGGCGATCGGCATGGGACACCTCAGTTTGACACATTCGGAAAACGACGTCGAAAAACGCCGTCCCACGTAACTATGGCGAAGTGTCCTTCCCGTCGAGGTCCAGAAAACCCTCATAGGGCTCTTTCTTCGAGCCAAAGGTGAAGCGCACGGGGCCGAAGCTCTTGCCATTTCCCGGCGGAGGCTGGCCCTTGAGCACCACCTGATAGCGGCCGGGCGCCACTTGAACCGGCGCCTTGATGTGCAGATAGCCGCGTGATTCCGTGAAGACCGCGAAATCTTCCAACTCCGCATCATGCCGGATTTCGAGCGTCAAGACCGGCCTTTCACCCACATCGCGCCGCTCGATGCGCACGCGCGCGGCGAAAGCCGCCGGGGAAAGGCGGTTCGGCACCCGTGCTTCCGCGTGGCGGATCGCATCGATCACATCATTGCCAACGGGATGCCCCCCTTCGAGGTGGAGATGGGCAGAAAGCGGAATGCAGATGATGCCACAAACGGCGAAATCGAGCTTGAGCGAAAGCAAAAGCGGCCCGTTTCCGGCCTTTTTTGCGCTGAAGGGAAGGATAACGTCTGTCTTGTAGCCCCAGGCCTGCCCGCCCGCGCCATCATCAAAACGAGTCGGCATCGGAAAGAGCACCTCGAAATCGGATGCCCCTTTCGAACCTGCGAAATCGAATATCGGCGGCACGCCGGAATCGCCAGGATTGCGCCAGTAGGTCTTGTAATCGGGCATGAGGCGAATGCCGATACCACCGCGGATCACCATGTCTCCGGGGGCGGGCTCGATCAGCAGGAGCCGCAAGCGGGCCTCGCGGAACTCTGCCCATGCCGAAGCGCGCGCGCCGCCCGCAAGCGCGGGAACAAGGGACAGCAGCAAGGCGAAAATGGCGAGCAACCAAGGCATGAAATCCATATTGCGCCGCAGAAATTCAAAAAACCACCCACATTCCCGTGAGGAAGCCTTTTCGACGCGGGAACTGCACCGCGAAGCCCCTTGGCAAGCGCGTCCGCACTTGCGAAACTGAGAGCATGAAACTCGACAAGATCCGTGGCGGTGGGAAGAAAGGGTTTCTCGATGGGCACCTGCTCATCGCGATGCCATCCATGCCGGATGAACGCTTCTCCCGTAGCGTGATCTATATCTGCGCCCATTCCGATGAAGGCGCGATGGGCCTTGTGGTCAACCGCCGGGCGCAGAACCTGAACTTCCCGGAATTGCTGGTGCAGCTCGATCTGATCTCGCGCGATCAGGCGATCCGCCTGCCGGAGCGGGCAGCAAGCACGGCCGTGCTCTCGGGCGGGCCGGTGGAGCCCACGCGGGGCTTTGTGCTGCATTCCGCCGATTTCGCCATCGAGAATTCCACCTTGCCGGTTTCCGGGCAGATCGGGCTGACGATCACGGTTGATATCCTGAAAGCGATTGCCCGTGGCGAGGGGCCGGATCGCGCGCTTCTCGCGCTTGGCTATTCCAGCTGGGCGGCGGGGCAGCTTGAAACCGAACTCCAGGCCAATGCCTGGCTGCATGCGCCGGCCACGGAAGATCTGCTTTTCGGCACGGATCAGGAGCGGAAATACGATGCCGCCCTGCATATGCTGGGCATCGACCCCGTTTTCCTTTCCAGCGAAGCCGGGCACGGGTAAAGCGTCTCAGGCTGCGCTCGAAAGCCCGATGAGCTTGCGCGCCTGATCAATGCTGATCGCCGCCCCGAACACGTAGCCTTGCGCGAACTGGCACCCGAGCTGGAAGAGTTCCACCGTATCAGCCTCGGATTCGGCCCCCTCCGCCACGATATCCATCCCGAGATCCTGCGCGAGGCCCACGATCGAACGCAGGATGAGCGGACGTTTGCCAGTCTCGTCGTGGCGCACGAAGCTCTGGTCGATCTTCAGCGTGTCGAAGGGGAAGCGCTGGAGATAGGAGAGCGATGAGAAGCCCGTGCCGAAATCGTCAAGCGCGAGGCCGGCACCAAGCTCGCGTGCCTTTTCGAGGATCTGCGCGGCATATTCCGGGTTTTCCATCACCAGTGTCTCGGTGATCTCGAGCTTCAGCGAGCCGCGCGCGCAAGGGTGGCGCAGGAGCACGTTCTTGAGATCCTGCAGGATATCCTGCCGGATGAGCTGGCGACTGGAGACATTCACGCTGGCAAAGATCGGAGGATCGACGACGAGGGATTGCTGCCAGGCAGAGAGTTCGCGCGCCGTCGTTTCCAGCACGAAGAGGCCGATATCGACGATCAGGCCGCTCTCTTCCGCAATCGAGATGAACTCACCCGGCGGCAATCGGCCGAGGCGCGGATGGTTCCAGCGGATCAGCGCCTCGAAACCGGCGATGGACCGGTCCTCCAGCCGCACGATCGGCTGGAACTGCACCTCCAGCTCGTTGCGTTCAATGGCGCGACGCAGATCGTTCGAGAGGCTGAAGCGATCATGCGGCGTGTTGCGCATGGAGGCGCGGTAGATCTCCACGCGGTCGCGCCCGGTCCGCTTGGCGTGGATCGCCGCCAGTTCCGCGTTGCGGATGAAGGCTTCCTTGTCATTCAACGAGGTTTCATCCAGCAGCGCCACACCCACCGAGCCGGTGAGGTAGATCTGCCGCTCGCCATGGGTGATGGGAGTCGACACGGCCCGCCGCACCAGATCGGCCAGCGCGACGACGCGCTGCGGCTCCTGTTCGGAAAGCACGACGAGCGCGAAACTATCGCCGGAAATGCGCGCCAGCGTGTCGCCCGGCCGGACCACGCGGGCGAGCCGCCGGGCGATCGTGAGCAGGATGATGTCGCCGGCCGAAACACCCACGGATTCGTTCACCTGCTTGAACCGGTCGATATCGAGCAGGATCAGCGCCGGCTTGCGCGCGCCCGCGCCACCATGCCGGGCGTTGATCAGCGAGGTCTCAAGGCGATCGAGCAGCAGGCGGCGGTTCGGAAGACCGGTCAGGTGGTCGTGGATCGCATCATGCAGGAGGCGATCCTGCGTGGTGTGCACGGCGGTGACGTCGAGCAGGCTGCCGACGATGCGAATCACTTCGCCATCGCGGTTCACCACTGGCCGGGCCTTCAGGCGATACCAGACGGTCGAGCCATCGCGCGCCATCAGGCGGAAATCCTGCCCGATTCGCCCGCGCTTCTGCTCGATCATGGCATCCAGCGCCGCGCGATAGCGGTCGCGATCAGCCGGATGGATCACGTTGATGAGCACCGAGGCGCGACCGTCCAGCGTGCCCCGTTCCAGGCCGAGATGCATTTCTAGTTCCGGCGAGAGATGCATGTGGTCGTCGCTCACGTCCCAGTCGAAGAGGAGGTCGCCGCCGCCCACGAAAGCGAGGG
>JADCCH010000366.1 GCA_020252865.1 Methylobacterium sp. | reverse complement strand
TTACGTGCAGTCGATCTATGGGCGCTTCCGTTCCGAACTGCATGACCGGCTGACAAATCCGCTCTACCCCTTTGCGACACTTGCGATTGCATTTGCCGCCCTCGGCAGTGCGCGCACGACGCGGCAGGGGCGCGGCCAGGCGATTTTCGGCGCCGTGGTCGCGCTGGTGGTGATGCGCATCGCCGGTTTCGCGGCCGCGAGCTTTGCGGTGCGCAGCGCCGCGGGTGTGCCGCTGATGTATGCCGTGCCGTTGCTCGCGACCGCGATTGCCGGCTTCATGGCCTGGCGATCCTTCTGGCCGCAGCGCCGGAAGTTCCTGCGCGAATTCGACTGGCGGCGGAGCACGGGACCGATCCGGATGCGCCTGCCCTTCCGGCGGAGGGTCGCAGGAGGATGATCGGCCGCACGCTGGGGCTCTATTTCGCCCACCGGTTCCTCTCTGCCATGTTGATCGTGTTCCTCACGATCTTCGCGTTGATCTACACGCTCGATTTCGTCGAGCTGATGCGCCGCGCGGGCGACGCCGTTGGGGCCGGCACCGGCACCATGGCGAAGCTTGCCCTGTTCCGCACGCCGGCAACCGCCGAGCAGGTCATTCCCTTCGGCATGCTTTTCGGCGCGATGGCGAGCTTCATCGCCCTTTCCCGCAGGCTGGAACTCGTGGTGGCGCGCGCGGCGGGCTATTCGGCCTGGCAGTTCCTGACACCGGCGATCATCCTGGCGCTGGTCATTGGCGGCCTTGTGGTGACGGTTTACAATCCCGTCGCGACGAAGTTCAAGGATCGGGCCAATACGCTGGAGGCCCATCTCTTCCGGCGCGGCGGCGCGACCCTCGGCCGCGTCATCTGGCTGCGTCAGCGCTCGATCGATGGCGAGGCAATCATCCGCGCGACGGCGCTCGATTCCGCCAACGATACGCTTCGGGGCGTGCAATTCTTCGTGATGGACGAGCGCGGCCAGTTCGTGGAGCGCGTGGAGGCGCCGGTGGCCCGTCTGCGGGCGGGCTATTGGCGGCTGGAGCAGGCGCGTGTGGTCTCGGAGGATCATGAGCCCGAGAGTTACGCTGTCTATCTCTTGGCGACCAACCTCACGCCCGAGGAGATGCGCTCAGCCCTCGGACCGGGGCAGGCTGTTTCCTTCTGGTCACTCCCCGGCATCATCGAGCGGCTGGAGCTTGCAGGTCTCGACACGACGCGGTATCGCCTCATCTATCAGTCGTTATGGGCGCGGCCGGCCCTGCTGGTCGCGATGGTTCTCGTTGCCGCTTGTTTTTCTTTAAAATTTCTGCGTTCTGGTGGTCTGGCGACAATGGTGCTTGGTGGAGTGGTGGCTGGTTTTGGCCTCTATATCGCGACGGAAGTCGCCGAAGACCTGGGAAATGCCGGCGTTGTCAGCGCAACGCTCGCCGCCTGGGCCCCCCCTCTGCTTGCCTCCGCCATGAGCGTCCTCGTGCTCCTGAACAAGGAAGACGGGTGATGCGGGCCGATTTGCCGGAGAATCGCGAGAGTTGGTTAACGTTCCGCAAGCTCGGTCTGGCGGCTTTCTCGGGCCTGTTCCTGCTCGCGCTGGATGCCGCTTCAACCGGGCCTTTCGCTCAGACCCTGAACGATCGTCTGGCGCGCGCCAGCGCGACGGGCGAACGCTCGCGCATGCTCGTGGACGCGAAGGAGATCATCTACGACCGCGACCGCGACCGCGTGACCGCCAGTGGCGACGTGCAGATCTACTACCAGGGGAAGGTGCTGGAGGCGGATCGCGTCATCTATGATCGCAAGACCAAGCGCGTCTATGCCGAGGGCAATGCGCGCATGACCGATTCGGACGGCACGAAGTCGTTCGGCACCCGCTTCGACCTGACCGACGATTTCCGCGATGGCTTCATCGACAGCCTGCGGGTCGAGACTGTCGAGCGCAACCGGTTCTCCGCCGCCCGCGCCGAGCGCACGGATGGCGAGACGACCGTTTTCCAGAACGGCACCTTCACCTCCTGCGAGCCCTGCAAGGACAACCCCGAGCGTCCGCCGCTCTGGCAGGTGAAGGCCGCGCGCATCATTCACAAGAATTCCGAGCGCCGCATCTATTACGAGAACGCCACCATCGAATTCTGGGGCGTGCCGGTGGCGTGGATCCCGTTCTTCAACGCCCCTGATCCTTCGGTCCGCAATCTCTCCGGCGTGCTGCCGCCGCGATTCATGAACAAAACGCGCCTTGGCCGCGGCGTGAGCCTGCCGATCTTCTGGTCGATTGCGCCCAATTATGACCTGACCTTCACGCCCACGGCCCTCAGCCGGCAGGGGGCGCATCTTGATCTGTTCTGGCGTCACCGGCTGGAGCATGGCAGCTACAACCTTCGTGTGAACGGCATCTGGCAGGAGCGTCCGGAGCTCTTCCCCACCCAGCCTTTCCTCGGCGCGGGCGCGAAGGATTTTCGCGGTTCCGTCGAGACCAGGGGCAAGTTTTACCTCAACGAGAAGTGGAATTTCGGCTGGAATGCGGCCTGGGCGACCGACAAGCACTATTTCACGGACTACAAGACCAAGCCGCAGACGCTCTCGAACATGTTCCTGAGCGAGTCGATCTCCGAGATCTTCCTGCGCGGACAGGGTGCGCGCAGCCGGGTGGACATCTCGGCCTATGCCTTCCTCGGCCTGACCACGAGCGACTGGCAGAAACAGATCGAGCGCGTGGCGCCGTCCTACGATTTCGACCGTCGCTTCACGCTCGACAATCTCGGTGGCGAATT
>JADCCH010000365.1 GCA_020252865.1 Methylobacterium sp. | reverse complement strand
GGCGGAATGGGAAAGCCTGTGCGATGGCTGCGGGCGCTGCTGCCTTGTCAAGCTCGAGGACGAGGATACGGGGCGCATCCATTTCACGGATGTCGGCTGCCGGTTGCTCGACGGCGAAAGCTGCCGGTGCCGCGATTATCCCAACCGTTCATCCGCGGTGCCGGATTGCGTGAGATTGCGACCGGAGAGCATCGCCGATCTTCACTGGATGCCTCCAACCTGCGCCTATCGTCTGCTCGCGGATGGGCAGGACCTGCCGGCCTGGCACCCACTGGTTTCGGGCCGCCCGGAAAGCGTGGTCGAGGCCGGCGTGAGCGTGAAGGGCCGCCTCTCGGGCCACGAGGAGGACTTTTCCGTCCCCGAACTGGTGGCACGCATCCGCGCCTGGCCTGGGCGCTGGCCCAAGGGCGCGCGGCCGGCCCGGAAGGCAAAGGCAGACAGCAATCCCCGCAATTAAGGTTAATTTTCCTAGCATAGGAATTTATTCATTGACACCGTCACGCTGACAGGGCAATGTCTCCTCACGCTCCCGAATTGTGACCAGGACGCCCGAGGCGTCTCGGCACCGGGGGCTTCTCAAAGAGCTTTTCATGATTGTCCTCCGGCCCGTTTCCGCAACGGGGCGGCATTTCGCGTTCTGCACGGAAATCATCCGGGCGGATGGTGCGCTGTGCTTCGCCCCTGATGCCGAACAGGACGGCCCTGTTCTTCGTGGGGGAAGCCGAATGAACTCCAATGGATCCCATCCACCATCCACCGCATCGCGCGTCAGGCGGCCGGGTCTTGCCCGGCGACGGCGCATTGTCTCGCGCCTTTGGCAGACGGCGGAGAAGCAGGTGGACGAGGTGGAAAATCGCCTCGCCGCCCTGCGCGACGATCCGCAGGCCATGGAGCGCGAGGCCAAGACGCTCGCGATCATCGCACGCACCGTGCGCGATCTCGTGGCCATCGACGACGAGACCGGGGCTGGCCGCGTGGCGGAGAATCGGAATGACAGCGATAATGCCCCGCCGGCACGCGCCCTTGCCGAGTTCCGTCGCGAACTTGCGGAGCGCCTTGAGCAACTGCGTCACGAGCGGACAGGGTCCGGCGCTCCTTGAGGGCCTTTCGCCGGCCGCCCTGCGGGCCTTCGCGACCGACTGGACGCTCTTCGCCCGCGAGGACCAGTTGCCGCCGGCGCGAGCACGGGATTGCGGAGCCTGGACGACCTGGCTGATCCTGGGCGGGCGAGGCGCGGGCAAGACCCGGACAGGCGCGGAATGGGTGAGGGGCCTCGCCCTGGGGTTGCCACCATTCAGCGCGAAGCCCGTGGGGCGGATCGCCATCGTGGCCGAGACGCAGAATGACCTGCGCGAGGTGATGGTCGAGGGCGTTTCCGGCCTGCGCGCGGTGCATCCGCCGGAGGAGCGCCCCGTCTGGAACACCAGCCGGAGGCGGCTTGAATGGCCGAACGGGGCCGTTGCCCAGGGCTTTTCGGCGGAAGACCCGGAATCCCTTCGCGGGCCCCAGTTCGAGGCGGCGTGGTGCGATGAACTGGCGAAATGGCGCTATGCCGAAGCGGCCTTCGACATGCTGCAATTCGGCTTGCGTCTCGGGGATCAGCCCCGGCAGATCATCACGACGACGGCGCGGCCGACACCCCTTCTGAAGCGGCTTGCCAATGACCCGCATGCGGCGGTGACGCGCGCCTCCACCACGGCCAACGCGGCCAATCTCGCGCCGGCCTTCCTCGCGCAGGTGGTGGATCGCTATGCCGGCACCGCCCTGGGGCGGCAGGAACTCGAGGGTCTCTTCGTGGAGGAGAACCCCGATGCGCTGTTCCGGCGCGAAACGATTGAACGCCACCGGGTGGCCGAAGCGCCCGATCTCGAGCGGATCGTGGTGGCGGTGGACCCTCCCGCAGGCGGAAAACGCGGCGGTCGCTGCGGAATCGTGGTCGCGGGACGCGCCGCGGATGGCGCGATCCACGTGCTGGAAGATGCTTCGTTGGAGGCCGCCAAGCCCGAGGCCTGGGCGGCGCGGGCCATCGCGGCCTTCCGCATGCATGAAGCGGACCAGCTTCTGGCCGAGATCAACCAGGGCGGCGACATGGTGGCCAGCGTGATTGCGGCCCTGGACGATGGCGTGCCGGTGACAACGGTGCGCGCGACACGCGGCAAGCGCCTGCGTGCTGAACCCGTCGCTGCCTTCTATGCACAGGGACGGGTGCGCCATGTCGGCACCTTCCCCGCGCTTGAAGATGAAATGACGGCCTTCGGGCCTGATGGCCTCGCGGATGGACGATCACCGGACCGGCTCGACGCGCTGGTCTGGGCGGTCACCGCCTTGTCTCAACAGAATGATGGCGCCGCCCCGCGCGTGCGCCGCGTGAGCTGACTTTCTCGCCCTGGAGGCTTTCATGACATCGATCTTCTCCCGTCTCCTCGGCCGGAAGCCGGGGCAGGAGATGCGTGCGCCCGAACGCAAGCAGGGCTTGCCCATGCTGGCCTTCCACCATCCCGGCCGGGGGTTGTTCGGCGAGGCGGGCGGTGTGGCGCTGGTGCGCGCGGGTTTCCATCGGAACCCGGTGGTGCATCGCTGCGTCCGGCTGATCGCCGAGTCGGCGGCCAATGTGCCGCTCGCGTTCACGGTCGATGGCGCGGAGGTGATGGATCACCCGGCTGAAAGGCTCATGGAGCGGCCCAATCCGCGCGAAAGCGGGATTTCGCTGCTCGATGGGGTCTTCACGCATCTCCTGCTCTTCGGGAATGCCTATCTGCATCTCGTGACCGATGACGAGATGGCCCCGCGCGAGATGCATGCCCTGCGGCCGGACAGGGTGCGGGTCGTGCCAGGGCCGGATGGCTGGCCGCGGGGCTATGAATACGGCCTTGGCACGGCCCGTTCGCTGATGGCGATTGAGCCGGAAGGCTTGCAGCCGATCCTGCATCTCAGGCTTGCCGATCCGCTCGATGACCACCAGGGCTACGCGCCGCTCTGCGCGGCACAGGTGCCACTGGAGATGCACGAGGCGGCGAGCCGCTGGAACAAGGCTCTGCTCGACAATTCCGCCCGGCCCTCCGGTGCGCTGGTCTATGCCTCGCCAGAGAACCTGACCGACCTGCAGTTCGATCGCCTCAAGGCCGAGCTCGAACAGGCCTTCTCGGGCCAGAGCAATGCGGGCCGGCCGATCCTGCTCGAAGGCGGGCTCGACTGGAAGCCTTTGGCGCTGACTCCAAAGGACATGGATTTCCAGGAAGCGCGGAACGGCGCCGCCCGGGAAATCGCGCTCGCTTTCGGGGTGCCGCCCCTGCTGCTGGGTTTGCCCGGCGACAACACCTATTCGAACTATGCCGAGGCCAATCGCGCCTTCTGGCGGCAGACGATCGTGCCTCTGGTCCGGCGGGTATCGGGTGCCATGGCGCAATGGCTTCAGCCAGCCTACCCGGGCCGCATCGTCATCCTGCCTGATCTGGACCAGATCGAGGCGATTGCCGAGGATCGCAGCGCGCTCTGGAAGCGCGTGGCCGAAGCCAGCTTCCTGACCGACCAGGAAAAGCGCAACGCCCTCGGCTACGGTGCCAAGGCCAAACCGCGTGCGCCACGCCCATGAGTGCAGTGACGGAAAGCATCCTCGCACGCGGCGATCTCGCGCATCTCGTCCTGTTCCTCTGGGCGGGGGCGAGCTCGGGTGCCTGCATTCACCTGCTCAAGGAAAACGCGGCGGCCAACCGGCGTTTCGATGCCTTCGTGCGCGAGATCGCGCGGTTCAACCGACGCCAGGGAACCGGATCAACCGGGGGATAAACAGCCATGTGGCGATTGACACGACCGACCCAGTCCCGACGGGCCCGACGGTCGGGAAACCCTTCTCTTGCGAACGGTTTGGAGCCGGCGCGGCTCTTCAGGCGCTTTTTCGAGCTCATTGAGCGGCTGGAGCGCCCGGAGCCGTGGCTCGAGACGAAATCCGAGCCGCAGCGAAAGCTGCGCATCACGCGGCTCGACGACGATGCTGCGAGAAAGCCCTGAACCAGGGAACAGACCAAAGGAATAGCCCATGCCGAACGCCTTGCATTCCGGCCGGTCCGCCTCCCTGCCGGCCGGAAGAAGCACCCGCGCGCCCGTTCAGAAGAGCGGGGGCGCGGGTGCCGCCCCGCGCATTGATGCGGAGGGCTATTTCGACGGCTATGCCTCGCTGTTCGGTGTGGCCGATCTCGGGCGCGACGTGGTGATGCCCGGTGCCTTCCGGGCGAGCCTGGCGCAGCGCACGGCCATCGGCGTGAAGCAGCTCTGGCAGCATGACCCCCGAAATCCGGTCGGGGAATGGCTGGAGATCGCCGAGGATCAGCGTGGCCTGCGGGTGCTGGGCCGGCTCGACCTTGAACTTCCCAAGGCGCGCGAGTTGCACCGCCTCATCACCCGCGGGAGCGTCGACGGGCTCTCCATCGGCTTCAAGGCCGAGAGCGAGAAGCACGACCCGGAGACTGGCCTGAGGCGGCTCGAGAAGCTCGATCTGTGGGAGATTTCCATCGTCACCTTCCCCCTGTTGCCGCAGGCGCGCATCGCTCCGCGTGGCGATGGCAGGGGCCCATCGGGCGGCGGCGCACATGCCTCTGCCTCTTCCCGGCGCCGGATGGCGCAATTCTGAACCACGAGGATCACCATGACCCATCTGCGTCACCCGGAAGCCGGAGCTCCGGAAACGAAAGCGCTTTCGCAGGCCGAGGAGTTCGACAATCTGAACCGCCTTGTCGCCGAATATCGCAGCGAGAACGACGACCGCCGCGCGGCGGCAGATCCGCTTCAGGCCGAGAAGTTCTCCCGCATGGACCGCGCGATCGACCAGTGCATGGATCGCATCCGCAACCTCGAGACCAAGGGCCGCCGCCCGGCGCTGGGATTCGGGGACGAGGGCGTGTCGCCCGTGGCTCTCGAACACAAGAGCGCGTTCGATGGCTATATGCGCTCCGGCGAGACCCAGGGGCTCCATCGGCTGGAAATGAAGGCCGCCAACATGACGGCGCCGGATGGCGGCTATCTCCTGCCGCCGCTGACCGAGGAAAGCGTGCTGGCGCGCATTGCCGGTTGGTCGCCGATCCGCTCAATCGCCGGCGTGCAGTCGATCTCCGGCTCGAGCCTGCGCAAGGCGGTGACGCCGACCGGCGCGCAATCGGGCTGGACGGGGGATGCCGCGCCGGGCAATGCCGTGCAGGCCTCGGCTTTCGTGGCACTCGATTTTCCCACGGGCGAACTCTTCACCCAGCCCGCCGCGACCCAGACCATGCTCGATGACACCGCGGTCGATATCCAGGAATGGATCACGAACGAGATCGTCCGGGCCTTCGCGGCGGCCGAGACGACCGCCTTCGTGAACGGAAATGGCACCAACAAGCCGAAAGGCTTCCTGACCTACCCGGTATTGGCGCAGGCCAGCTGGAGCTGGAACAATCTCGGCTTCGTGGTGACAGGCGCGGCCGGCGCCTTCGCAACGACCAACCCCTCGGACAGCCTGTTCGATCTCGCGCATGCCCTGAAGGCGGTCTATCGGCAGAATGGCAGCTTCGTTCTGAACCGAAAGACCCTCGGCGTGATCCGGAAAGTGAAGGATTCGACCGGAAACTACATCTGGCAGCCGCCGAGCGTCGCTGGCGCGCGCTCCACCCTGATGAATTTCCCCGTGGTGGAAGCCGAGGACATGCCGGATATTGCCGCAAACAGCCTCTCGGTCGCCTTCGGTGATTTCCAGCGCGGCTATGCGGTGGTCGATCGCATCGGCATCCGCACGATGCGCGACCCGTTCTCCACCAAGCCCTTCGTGATCTTCTACACAACGAAGCGCGTGGGCGGCGGCGTGCAGGATTTCGACGCGATCAAGCTGCTGCGTTTCTCGGTGTAACGGCGCGGTCAGCGGGTCGGGCGGGGGCGAGCCTCGCCCGACCAGCGCGCCAGATTCTGCTCGATCCATCCCGCCTGCGGCGCCAGGCGCACCGCCTGGCCGATCGTGCCGCAGGAGCGGGCATCGCCGAAGCTCTCGCGGCCATAGACCACACCGACGATGACCTTGCCGCCGAACCCGGCAGCGAGAACCGGGCCGCCGGAATCACCGGTGCAGATGGCGAAATCGGACAGATCTGCGCTCGGTGACGTGCCGATGCGCAGGTAACGCGGGAAGAGTCGGGGCAGAACGCTTACCGTGGCGCTGCGAAGCGTGCCCGCGCTGGCCTCGTCGCTCTCGCGCTGCATGCCATAGCCCGCGATGAGATGGGTCGCGCCGACGCGATGCTCCACCTCGCCGCGGTCAAATGGCAGCGGCGCGAAGCGCGCGGGCAGAGGGGATTCGAGCCGGATCAGCGCGAGATCGAGCGAAACGCGCGCGCGGCCCGAAAAGCCGGGATGGATCGCGCGGCTGATGACGCGCTGAAGCACATGGCTGCCATTCTCGGCATAGGCCACGACCACCTGCTTCTTGCCAGCCACGCAATGCGCGGCGGTCAGGACCACATCGCGGCCGATCACGGTTCCCGTGCAGGCGCCATGCCGGGTGCCTTCGCGCGAGAGGACTTCGCGCGAGAGGACCATGACGACATGCGGCTGCAAGCCCGGAGCAGGTTGCGACTGCGCACCACCCAGCGCGAAAGCGGGCAAGGCCGGGATCACCAGGCTCGCGGCACCGGCCGCCCGGGCGGCAAGCCGCAGCGAGCGGCCAGATTTTCGAAAAAGTTCCACAGCGCGGACCTTTGCACCGCGCCTTCCTGCCGCGCAAGGCCGATGGGCCGGCGCGGCGTGCTTCTGCGACAGAAAGGCACTGACCCATGATCCCGCTTCTGGTGGATGGGCCGCAGCTCGAGCCCGTCAGTCTCGTCGAGGCCAAGGGCTGGCTTCGTGTGGAGGGCAGCGACGAGGATAGCCTCATCCAGGCATTGATCATCGCGGCCCGCCTGACGGTGGAAAGCGAGATTGGCCTTGTCCTGCTCGCGCAGAACTGGCGGATCATCGGCGACCAATGGCCCCCGACGGAAACCATCCCCGTGCGGATCGGCCGCGTGATCTCGGTAGCCGGCGGGCGGGTGTTTCCGGCGTCTGGCGCGCCGCAGGCACTCGCGGCGGCCGAATTCGAAATCGTGAAGGGCCAGGAGCACGACTCCATCCGCCCGCTTCTTCGCCCGGCGCCGGGCCGCGGACGTGGCGGCATCGAGATCGATGTCCGGCTCGGCTTTGGCGAATTCGCAGCCCAGGTGCCCGAGCCTTTGCGCCTCGCGGTGCGCCAGCTCGTGGCCTTCTGGTTCGAGAACAGGGGCGATGCCGCCATCGTTGAACGTGGATTGCCCGGCCCGGTGCGGACCATGCTGAAGCCGTTCCGCAGCCTGCGCCTCGGAGGATTTTCGGCATGAGCAAGGCGCGTGTTTCCATCGCCAGCCGCCGCAATCGCCTGACCCTCGAGCAACTCGCGGAAACCGCGACCCCGCTCGGCGGAGCGACCCTGGGCTGGCAGAATGTCGCGACCCTGTGGGGGGCGATCGAAATGACCGGCGGCCGCGAAACGGAAGAGGGTGGTCAGGCCATCGGTCCGCGCAGCGGGCGCGTCACGCTGCCCTTCCGCGAGGGGATCGACGCGCGCTACCGTTTTCGCTTCGGCACTCGGATTTTGGAAATCACGGCGGTTTTCGACCCTGACGGCAACCGCCGAAGAATCGTCTGCCTCGTGCGGGAGGTGACGCCATGAGCGCGATCCATCCGGTTCATGCGTTGAAGGCGGCGGTTCGGACGCGCCTCACGACGAACAGCGCCGTGACGGCGCTGATCGACACGGCGGTGCATGATGCGCCGCCGCGGGGGGCCGAACCACCCTTCCTCATCCTGGGCGATTCCCAGCTTCGCGAGAACGGCACCAACGAAGCCGAGGCTGTGGTTGTCGATCTCGATCTCGTTGCCGTCACGCGCGAGCGCGGTTCGGCCGAGGCGCTGGCGATCCTGCATGCGGCGCAGGTGGCCATTGGCGCTTCGCCCCTCGCGGTGGCCGAGCACCGGCTCTCGCTGATCCTGATCCGGGAGACGCTCGTTCGGCACGATGAAGCCCGGGCGCTGACCCGTGCCACGGCGCGTCTGCGCGCCTTCCTCCACATCCTCTGACATCCGAAGGAGAGCCTCATGGCAGCCCAACGCGGCAAGGACATTCTGTTGAAGCTCGCGGATTCGATGAACGCCTTCGTGACCGTGGCGGGCCTGCGCACGCGACGCTTCTCGCTCAATGCCGAGACGGTGGACGTGACCCACTCGGAATCCACCGGGCGCTGGCGTGAATTGCTGGACGGCGCGGGCGTGCGCCGCGCCTCCATTTCCGGTTCCGGCATCTTCAAGGATGGCGCCTCGGATGAACTGGTGAGGCAGGTCTTCTTCGATGGCGCGATCCGCAACTGGAAGATCGTGCTGCCGGATTTCGGGGAGATCACCGGGCCGTTCCAGATCACCAGCCTCGATTATCGCGGCGAACATGCGGCCGAGATGACCTTCGAGATGGCGATGGAGAGCGCCGGCGCGCTCACCTTCACCGCGCTCTGAGGCCCGCCATGACGAGCCAGCACATGACCAACCGGCGCAGGGGCGAAGTCAGCCTGAACCTGGGTGCGGAACGTTTTGCGCTCCGCCTCAGCCTTCAGGCACTGGCGGAGATCGAGGCAGCTCTCGGCGCAGGCGACCTCCAGGGGCTCGGCGAGCGTTTCGCCGGTGGGCGGATCGCGGCGCGCGATCTCGTCGCCTTGCTTGGCGCGGCGATCCGCGGCGGTGGCGCGAAGCTCGCCGATGAGGAGGTTGCAAGCCGGATCGGCGCAGAGGATCTGCCGCGCGCGGTAGCGGCACTGTCCGATCTCTTCGCGATCTCTTTCGGTGGGGAGGCCGCCTCGCGCCCTCCCGCGCCGTAGCAGGCAAGGCAACGGCCCGGCCGCGCGCCTTCCCCTGGCAGGAAGCAATGGCGCTCGGGTTCGGCCTGCTGCGGCTTTCGCCCGAGGCTTTCTGGTCGATGACCTTGCCCGAACTCGCCGCCGCCCTGCGCGGCCTGCGTGGTGAGACCGGCCTTCCGGAAGCGCCCGATGGCGAGGCCTTCCACGCGCTGATGCGCCTTTTCCCCGATGAGAGGACCAACGCCCATGATGGATGAGGAAACCGATATCGGCCTCGATGTATCGGGGGCCGTGACCGGCCTGACGCGCCAGATGCGCGCGCTCGATACGGTGACGTCGCAATTCGGCCGCTCGCTCTCGCGGGCTCTCGCCAGCGGCATCGCCCAGGGCAAGGGCTTCGACGATATCCTCAAGAATATCGGCCAGCGCTTCCTGGAAATCGCACTGAAGGCGGCGTTCAAGCCGCTGGAGAACAGCCTCGGTTCGATGTTCTCGAGCCTGTTCAGCGGGCTCGGAGGGCTCGGAGGGCTGGGTGGAGGCGGCGGGCCAGCGACCTTCTTTGCAGAAGGCGGCGTGATCAATACCCCGCATTTCTTCCCCATGGGGCGCGGCCTCGGCATCGCCGGCGAGCGCGGCGCGGAGGCCATCCTGCCGCTCTCGCGCGGGCCGGATGGAAGGCTCGGCGTGGCGACAGGCGCAGGCGGGAACGGGCCGGTGCGCATCGTGATGAACATCTCCACGCCGGATGCGGAGAGCTTCCGCCGATCCGAGGCGCAGGTCAGCGCGAGCCTCGCGCGCGCCGTGGCGCGCGGACAGCGTTCTTTGTGAGGAGAGGGCAATGGCCGGATTTCATGAAGTGCGCTTCCCCGTCGAGGTAGCGCTTGGAGCGCGCGGGGGGCCGGAGCGGCGCACGGAAATCGTGACGCTGGCAAGCGGCCGCGAAGAACGCAATGCGCGCTGGGCGCTCTCGCGCCGGAAATATGATGCAGGCTATGGCGTGCGCTCCATCGAGGGGCTTTCGGCCATCGTCGCGTTCTTCGAGGAGCGGCGGGGGCGGCTTTACGGCTTTCGCTTCCGCGACCGACTCGACTGGACCTCCGCGCCGAAGAACGCACCGCCCTTGCCGAACGACCAGCCGCTCGGCACGGGAAACGGGACGCGGGCGGCGTTCCCGCTCATCAAGCGCTACGGCGCGACGTATTCGCCCTATGAGCGCCCGATCGCGAAACCGGTGGAGGGCAGCGTCCGCGTGGCGGTGAACGGCGCGGAGCGCGTCGCAGGAACGCATTTCGATTGCGACGCGACCACCGGAATCGTGACCTTCCGCTCCGGGCATATCCCGCTTGCAGGGGCCTCCGTGACGGCGGGATTCGTCTTCGATGTGCCGGTGCGTTTCGATACGGATTTTCTCGAGGTCGATCTGTCGGCCTTCGAGGCCGGGGCCATTCCCAATATTCCGCTCATCGAAATCCGGGTTTGAGCCATGAAATCGCTTCCCTCGACCATCGCCCTGGCGCTCGCCTCCGGGGTAACGACGCATTGCCAATGCTGGCTCCTGACCCGTAGGGATGGCGTGGCTTTGGGCTTCACCGACCATGACCGCACGCTGAGCATCGGCATGCAGGTCTTCGAGGCTGCAAGCGGCATCGAGGCATCCGCCGTCGAGAGCGAGACGGGCCTCGCCGCCGCGAATGGCGAGATCACCGGCGCGCTCTCCAGCGCGCGCGTGACCGCCGAGGATATCGAGGCAGGACGCTATGATGGCGCTGAACTGCGCCGCTGGCTCGTGGACTGGAGCGCCCCCGCGCTCGACTGCCTGATCGATGCCGTGACCATCGGCGAGATCCGCCGGAAGGATGGAGCCTTCATCGCCGAGACGCGCAATGCTCTGCATGCGCTCGACCTCGAACAGGGACGTCTCTACAGCTCGGCCTGTTCGGCCGAACTGGGTGATGCGGAATGTGGCGTGGATCTCAACAACCCCGCATGGCGTATCGTGACCAATGTGGTGACAACCGATGGCCGGCATCGCATCAGCGCACCGCAATTTGCCACGCCGACCGCAGGGCTTTTCGCGCGCGGGCGATTGATGGTCATGACCGGCGCGAATGCCGGGCTCTCGCGGCCGATCCGCATGCATGAGGGAGAGGCGATCATCCTCTGGGAGGGCTTGCCGGCTGATCTTCTCCCCGGCGATTCCGTGGTGGCGATCGCAGGCTGCGACAAGCGCTTTGCCACCTGCCGCGACCGTTTTGCCAATGCACCGAATTTTCGTGGATTTCCGCTGATTCCTTCGCCGGAATTCGCCTTTGTCTATGCCCAGCCGGGCGAGGGGCGGCATCTCGGTCGTCCCCTCGTGCAATTGTGAGGTTTCCATGCCGCGAATGAGCAAGGCCGAGCGCGAGGAAGCCGCGCGCCGAGAGGAAATCGTGCGCCTCGCGCGGGAATGGATCGGAACGCCCTACCAGCATCAGGCCTCGTTGAAAGGCGTCGGCGCGGATTGCCTCGGTTTTCTGCGCGGAGTGTGGCGTGAGGCCGTGGGCGAGGAGCCCGAAGCCATTCCGGCCTACTCGCCCGCCTGGGCGGAACTGGGTGCGCCCGATCAGCTCATCGTTGGGGCCTTCCGGCATCTTCTGCCACGCCCGATGGATGCGGAAATCCGCCCCGGCACCGTGCTGATCTTCCGTTGGCGCGCGCATCTGCCGGCGAAGCATTGTGGCATCGCGACCGGCCCCGAAACCTTCGTGCATGCGCATGACGGGGCTTCGATCGCCGAAGTTGCGCTTGTTCCGATCTGGCGGCGGAAGCTCGCCGGTCTCTTTGACTTTCCGGCCGGGAGGGGTTGATGGCGACCATCGCATTCGAATTGCTGGGCTCGACCTTGGGGCAGAGCCTCGGAGGCAGTTTCGGCGCGGCATTCGGCAAGGCTGCCGGTGCGCTTGCGGGCGGGCTGATCGATCGCGCCTTCCTGGGGCAGGGCGCGCGACGTGTGCAGCAAGGCCCGCGCCTGACCGATCTCGACGGGATTTCCGCAAGCGAGGGCGCGCCGATCCCGCGCATCTATGGTCGCGTCCGCCTCGGCGGGCAGGTGATCTGGGCCACGGAATTCGAGGAGCAGCAGGTCGTCGAAAAAAGCGGGGGCATCGGTGGCAAGTCCGCCATGGGCGCCCGGCAGAAAAGCATCCGCTATGTCTATTCGGCAAATGTCGCGATCGGTCTTTGCGAGGGGCCGGTTGCCTTCGTGCGGCGTATCTGGGCCGACGGGAAGGCGGTGGATCTGTCGGCGATCACCTATCGTTTCTATCGCGGCGAGGCCGACCAGCCCGCCGACCCGCTGATTGTCGCGAAGCAGGGAACGGGGCATGTGCCCGCGTTCCGTGGGCTCGCCTATATCGTGTTCGAACGCTTTCCACTGGCGGATTACGGCAATCGCCTGCCGCAGTTCTCGTTCGAGATCGTGCGGCCCATGCCCGGTTTGCCGGATCGGCTGAAGGCGGTGAACCTCTTCCCCGGCTCGACCGAATTCGGTTATGCTACGGACGAGGTGCGCGAGGATTTCGGCTATGGCACCTCGCGCACGCTGAACCGCTCGCAATGGACGCGCGGCACGGATTGGGAGCAATCCATCGACGATCTGCAGGGGCTCTGCCCCAATCTCGAACGTGCGACGCTGATCTGCGCGTGGTTCGGGGACGATCTGCGCGTGGGCAACTGCACGATCACGCCCCGCGTGGAGAAGAAGGGCAAGATCACCACCGGCCAGACCTGGCAGGTCTGCGGGTTGACGCGCGAGACAGCGCAAGCGGTTTCCACATCGGAAGGGCGGCCCAATTACGGAGGCACGCCTTCGGATCTTTCGATCATCCAGGCGATCCGCGATCTGAAAGCCCGCGGGCTGAAGGTGGCGCTCCACCCCTTCATTCTGATGGATATTCCGCCTGGCAATGGCAGGCCTGATCCCTATTCCAATGCAGCAGACCAGCCGGCCTTTCCCTGGCGGGGGCGCATCACCTGCCACCCCGCGCCGGGAAGGCCCGGAAGCCCTGCCGGGACGACCGGCGTGAATGCCGGGATTGCGAGCTTCATCGGATCGGCGCAGGCCAGCCATTTCGCGCTTTCCGGGGATACCGTGCTCTATGCCGGCCCGGCGGAATGGAGCTTCCGGCGGATGGTGCTGCATCACGCCATGCTCGCCAAGGCGGCGGGCGGGGTCGATACGTTCTCCATCGCGTCCGAGCTTGTCGGCCTCACGCATCTCTCTGCAGGCGGCGGAAACTACCCTATGGTCGCGGCGCTCACGGGGCTTCTCGGAGAATTGCGTGCGATCCTCGGACCTTCGACGCGCCTCACCTATGCCGCAGACTGGACCGAATATGGCGCGCATGTGCTGGGCGGCGGGCAGGAGGTGCGCTTTCCGCTCGATCCCTTCTGGAGCCATCCGGAAGTCGGTGCGATCGCCATCGATTTCTACCCTCCGGTGACGGATTGGCGCGAAGAGCCGGCGCATTTCGATGCAAGCCTTGCGGAGACACCCCATGACCCCGCCTATCTGGTCGACCGGATTGGCGCGGGCGAAGGGTTCGACTGGTATTACGCGAATGCCGGTGCGCGCGCGAATCAGATCCGGACGCCCATCTCCGACGGCGCTTACGGCAAGCCGTGGATTTACCGGCCGAAGGATCTTGTTGGCTGGTGGTCGAACACGCATCGCGAGCGCGTTGGCGGGGTGGAGATCACGTCCAACACGGGTTGGCAGGCGCGTTCGAAGCCCATCCTGCTGGCTGAAATCGGCTGTGGCGCGGTCGATAAGGGGAGCAATCAGCCGAACATCTTTCCCGACCCGAAATCCGTCGAGAACGGGTTGCCCTATTTTTCCCGAGGTCACCGCGACGACATGATCCAGCGCCGGCTGCTGGAGGCGATGCTCGATCGGTTCGATCCGGCAAGCCCCGGACATATTGCCGCGCATAACCCGGCCTCGCCCGTCTATGGCGGGCCGATGGTGGAGCCGGATTTCATCGCCCCCTGGGCCTATGACGCACGTCCGTTTCCGGCGTTTCCGGCCATGCGCGACCAATGGGCGGATGGGGCGAACTTCGCGCGCGGTCATTGGCTCAACGGCCGGCTCGAGATTGCGCCGCTTCCCGAATTGATTGCCACGGTGATCGCCGACCACGCGGCGGATCAGGGATCGGTTGCTGCGATCGGCGAGGCAATCGAAGGATTTGTCATCGATCGCCCCATGACGGCGCGGGCCGTGCTGGAGCCTTTGCTGGACAGCTTTGGCCTCATTGCTTCGGGCGATGGCGCGGAACTCTCGGTCAAGCCGCGTGCTGCCTTTCCGGTGGCGCTGATCGCGCGGGATGATCTCGTGGCACCGACGGGTCGGAATGGCGCGGAAATCGAAATCGCGCGGCTGGAAGAGCGCGACCTGCCCCGCAGCTTCCGGCTGGGCTTCGTCGATCCGGATCGGGATTTCCGCAAGACGATGGTCGAGGCGCGTCGCGACGGCAGCGCCGCCCAAAGGGAGGTCAGCGAGGAAGTCGCGATGATCCTGCCCAAGGGGCGCGCGCGTCGCCTCGCCGAGCAGCGGCTGGCCGAGGCCTGGGCCGGGCGGGAGGTTTTTCGGTTTGCCTTGCCGCCCAGTGCCCGTGCCATCGAGGCGGGTGATCTTGTTGCGATCGAGACCGAGGCGGGGAGCAGGCTGGTGCGCCTCACCCGCATCTCCGACCAGCGCGAACGGATCTGCGAGGCTTTATCGCATGATCCGGAAACCATGGGTTTTGCGCCGATCGATGATGATGTGACCGAGCTGCCTGTGACCCCGGCGCTGCCCGGTGCGCCCTATGCTCGGCTCCTCGAATTGCCCATCCTGCGCTCCGAGAGTGCCAGTCCGCTGCATCTGGCCATGCGCGCGGAGCCCTGGCGCGGGCCCTATGCATTGACCCGGACGGATCAGGGCGGAACCGTTCTGGGGGAGGCCGTGGCAGCGGCCCGCTTCGGCACTCTGATGACCGCGCTTGCGCCCGGGCCGCTCTGGCGGTGGGATCACGCCTCAAGCTGCGAGATCCTGCTCGTTTCGGGTGCCCTTGCAAGCGTGGACGAGGCCGCCGTGCTCGCGGGCAACAACGCGTTGGCGCTGGTGGGGCCGGATGGCGTGATCGAGATCGTCCTGTTCAGGCAGGCGACACTTGTCGCCGACCGGCGATACAGGCTCTCGGGTCTGTTGCGCGGGGTGGGTCTTTCGGAGACGGCGGCCACCCGAACACTCGCGCCGGGCGCGCAGGCGATCGTCCTGGACGATGCCGTGGTTGATCTCGGCCTTGGAGCCGAGCATGTCGGGCAGAGTGTCGAACTCGCGATCATCCCGGCCGGGAGAGACATCGGCGATTCCGCCACGGCCCGGACCGTTCACGCAATCGCCGGCAAGACGTATCGTCCGCTCTCGCCGGTCCATGCCAGGGCGCGACGTGTGGCGGGTGGCATCCGCCTGACCTTCATCCGTCGCACTCGGTTTGGCGGCGACAACTGGGAACTTTACGAGGTTCCCCTTGGCGAGGAGCGCGAGGAATACCGGATCCAGATCCGAGACGGCACAACAGTGAAGCGCAATGTCACGGTTGTGACGCCGGAATATTTCTACGGGACCGCCGAGGAAACGGCCGATTTCGGCGCGCCTCGGGAAAGTCTGGACGTCAGCATTGTCCAGCTTTCTGCCCGCATTGGCGCCGGCGATCCGCTGGTGATGACGCTCCCCGTGCACTGAAATCCATCCAATCGGAGAATGCCATGGCTACCGCCAACTTCGAGCGGGCGCTTGCGCTCGTTCTTCGACATGAAGGTGGTTTTTCCGACCATCCATCCGACCCCGGTGGCGCCACCATGATGGGGATCACGCAGGCTACGCTAGGCGCATGGCGCGGGCAGCCCGTGACCATCGCCGACATTCGCGCGTTATCGCGAGAGGAGGCCACGTCAATTTACCGGGTTCGATACTGGAACGCCGTGGCTGGCGATGAACTGCCTGCCGGGATCGATCTGGCGGCTTTTGATTACGCCGTGAATTCCGGGCCACAGCGGGTCATCCGCACCCTTCAGGGTCTGGTGGCCGTTGAGGTTGATGGTCGGATGGGGCCGCAAACCCTCGATGCCATCCGTGCCGCCGAGGCCCGATCCTTGATCGAGGCGCTTTGCGCCGCGCGCCTGCGCTTTCTCCGGCAATTGCATACCTTTCCGATCTTCGGCCGGGGCTGGATGAGGCGCGTGGCCGAAATCGAGCGCGAAAGCCTCCGCCTCACTCTGTCCAGCCGGCCCGCCGGGACGGCCAACCCAAAGGAGAAGACCATGTTCGATACCAAGACGCTTCTGCAGAGTCGCACGGTCTGGGCCAATGTCGTTGGTTTCGGCTCGATCGCCCTTTCGCTCATGGGCTTCCAGACCATGGGTCTGGATCAGGGTCTCCTCACGGATCGGTTGCTCGAACTCGTGGCGGCGGGCAGCTTCGTGGCCTCGACGGTGTTTCGTGTCGTCGCGACCAAGCGCCTGATCTGATGGGAAAACCGTTCGAACGGGAATCGGTTGGCCTCGAAATTCCCTCAAAGCGGTGTATGAAACAGGAGAACAAGCGGAGCAGGAAAAGCCTGCCCGCCCGCGCCGCCTTGGGGAGTTCGTTCGAATGCGTCTGCTTGTGATCGAGGATGATCGCGACATCAACCGCCAGTTGACCTCGGCGCTGGAACATGCGGGCTATGCGGTCGATAGCGCCTTCGATGGCGAGGAGGGGCATTTCCTCGGCGATACGGAGCCTTATGATGGGGTGATCCTCGATATGGGCCTGCCGAAGATGGATGGCATTCGCGTGCTGGAGAAATGGCGACGCGAAGGCCGCAAGATGCCCGTTCTGATCCTCACGGCGCGCGACCGCTGGAGCGAGAAGGTGCAAGGCTTCGATGCGGGCGCCGACGACTATGTGACAAAGCCCTTCCACATGGAAGAAGTGCTTGCGCGCCTGCGGGCGCTGCTGCGGCGCGCGGCCGGCCATGCCACGAGCGAATTGACCTGTGGCCCGGTCATTCTCGATACGCGCTCGAGCCGCGTGGTGGTGGACGGCAACCCGATCCGGCTGACGAGCCATGAATATCGTTTGCTGGCCTATCTGATGCACCACCAGGGCCGCGTGGTGTCGCGGACCGAATTGGTCGAGCATCTCTATGATCAGGATTTCGATCGTGATTCCAACACGATCGAAGTGTTTGTCGGTCGCCTGCGCAAGAAGCTCGGCGTGGATGTGATCGAGACTGTCCGAGGTCTGGGCTATATCGCGCAGGCCCCGCGCGGGCCGGCCCCTCAGATGAAGTGAAGCCATGCGCTTCTCGCTTCCCGGCCCCACCGATCCACGCTCGCTGGCCGGGCGATTGTTCCTCTCGGCGATCCTGCTCTCCGCCCTCGTGCTGGTATCGACCGGCGCGATCCTGTCGGCCATCAATCGCCGCTCCGTCGAGGCCGCCTTTGATGAGCGCCTGAAGCTCTATCTCAAGGTTCTCGTGGCGGATGTGGCCGCATTGACGGATGGCAACAATGTCGAGCCCGGCAATCTCGGCGAGCCGCAGTTCCAGATTCCGTTATCGGGCTGGTACTGGCAGATCATGCGGATCGACATGGAGAGCAGCACGGCCGCAATCCTCCGGACTTCGCGATCACTTTTCAACCAGCGGCTTCCTCCGCTTGTCGAACCCGGCATGCCTTCCTCGCGCGGGGATTTCCGCGATGGCTATCGCGCGGGGCCGGAGGGGAGGCGCATCCGAATTGTCGAGCAGGAAATCGACCTTGGGGAGCAGAACCGCTTCCTGATCTCCGTGGCTGGCAATGCCGAGGAGATCGTGGAAGAGCGGCGACGCTTCGACTTTGCGGTGCTCATGTTGTTGAGCCTGCTCGGCCTTGCGCTCGGAATCTCCGCCTATGTGCAG